>DATBDZ010000404.1:0-22654 GCA_036276235.1 Humisphaera sp.
GATCCCGCTCGGCGTCAAGCGCCTGCTGCCGCGGGTCGATGCCTTGCAGATCAAACAGAACATCCTGGGCGCGGCGGACATCCTGCTCAATCGCACCCCGCCGAACCTGATCGACGGCGGCATTCCGCACCGCCGAGAAGACGTAAGCGACCCGATCGCCCGCCACGCGCCCGCTCACGCGGCACAATCTCGCGAATGCATCGTGAACCGCATCTTCCGCCTTTGCCGGGCAGCGCGTGATCGACAGCGCCAGCGCGAACAGCGCCCGTCGATGCCGCTCGTAAATGTCCGCAAGCTCCTGATGCGTCACGCCTTCACCTGCCGGCTGCAAGCCGTCAAATGTAACACGCGCGAGCGAACCATTTTTGTTCTGGAAAAATAGTAGCACGGGTTTCCAGTCCGTCGTTGGGTTACCGAGAATGTTGCAACAACGAGCGGCCGCCCTCAGAACCCTCTCCCCTGTACTCAGGGGAGAGGGCAGGGTGAGGGGACCGATGCGTCGATCGGCGAAGTATGCTCACTGGCGCATCGCTGTCCCCTCACCCCAACCCTCTCCCCTGAGTACAGGGGAGAGGGAGAATGATCCATCCTGCTTCACGTCTCTGTGACTTTTTTCGGAACGCGACGTTTTGTGTTTATGCGATCTTGATCTTCAACAACCGAATCGGCGTTGGCCGCGTTGTTACCGGTTGCTCGTTGATCTCGATCATCCACCCGCGTGGTTTGATCCAATCGATAAACATTCCGCCGGTCGCTCGCCCTGGTTCGCCGAGCAGCACCGATCCGCCGGGGGCGAGATGTCCGCGCCAGAACGGCTCCAGGAATTCCCACTGCGATTTCTCGTAGAGAATGTCAGAGCCGATGATCAGATCAAATTTCTCGCCGAGATGATTGCGCCGCCAATCGAGTTGGCGAGTGCGGACGCGCTTTCGCCATGGGAGTGAATTGAGGCGGGCAAAGAGCAGCGCCGGCTGCTCAAGATCGGCGAAGGTGACGCGCGCCCCCATTGCCGCGGCCACCGTTCCGGCCAGGCCCATGCCGCACCCCAGGTCGAGCACATTTCCAATGGCGAGCTCCTTATGCCGGATCAGATGCAATCCGATGCCGGCGGCGCTATCCCACAGCTCCGCCCAATACGGCAGATGCATCAGCTGATCCGCCGCCAGCGGGCCATGCAGGCGCTCCTCCAAATCCACCTTGGCCGCCACCTGATCGAGCACCAGATCCGGGTTGGCGACTGACGTGAAATCGAACCAAAACGGTCCTATATCAATCAGCCGGCTGACCGTTTCGTAATTGCGACGAATCCGATGGAGGAGCCGATAGCGAAGGGCGGCGTCGGGGTCGGAGGCGGCTTCGTCGGGCATTTCTGAGATTCCGAGCTTTCGATGACGAGACTTGAGACGGGAACCTGAAACGTGAAGACGTGAAACGTGACAGAAGGCGGGTTATCCGTCACGTTTCACGTCTTCACGTTTCAGATTCACGTTTCAGGCAATCTTTCACGTCTTCACGTTTCGATCCATTTTCAGGCGATCTTTCCACGCAAGTTAAGCGTGATTTTTCCCCCCATCTACGGTATTTTCAGACCACAGGAGTCCAACTGCAAATGTCTAATTCGCCATCTCACGCAGCCAAATCACCGATGAGAGGAACACGCAGGGTGTTTCGGGCGTATTTGTCGGGATGTTTGGCGGCAGCAATGCTTTGCCTTGCCGGCTGCGAAACCGAGATGGAATCCGGTTACAAACCCCGAAGCCTTAATGCAGGTCCGACCCAGCGTAAGGCTTATTATGCCAGCCCGTTTTCTGCTGAAGCCGAGGCGGGAAAACAGGAAAAGAGTTCCAACGCCGGTGGGCCGGCCCCGCGCCCGCCAGGCGGCGGGTATTGATATTCTCCTGTGATTTGTGTGGATTGACTACCCAGCGCAGCCTAAAGTCTCAAAGCTAATGTTGCCCACGCCGATCGATACATGTGAGTTCGTCGCGACGGTTCAACCGATGCTCGAGCGGCAAGACGCGCCGGGGCTGACCCATCTGCTGCGCTCGCGCTACTCACGCGATCAGATCGTGGGAATCCTCAACGGGGACGATCTTGACGCCAGAAAAGTTGCCGCCCTCTCTCTGGCCCTGGTCGGCAGCAAATGCTGCGTGAAGGAGCTGGCCAAGCAACTGACCCATCCCGATCCGGTCGTGAATCAGATGGCCGAGCATGCGATGTGGTCGATCTGGTTTCGCTGCGGAACATCGGACGCCAATCACGAGCTGTGTCGCGGCACCAAAGCCCTCAATCGCCGCGAGTTTGATTGTGCCATCAAGCATTTCACGCGAGCCATCGAGCTGGATCCCACCTTCGCCGAAGCCTATAACCAGCGGGCGATTACCAAATTCCTTTGCGAACGATACACCGAGGCGATGCAAGATTGCCTGGAGGCGGTCGAGCGGATGCCATGCCACTTCGGCGCCTGGGCGGGAATGGGCCACTGCTATGCCCATGAAGGGCAGTTGGCGGAAGCAATTAGCTGCTATCAACGCGCGCTTGAGATCAATCCCCATCTAGATGGCGTTCGCCAGGCGATATGCGAATTGTCGCCGAGAGTCAGTGAATCTTAACCTTGGGTGGAGCGGACATTCATCCTTGTCTGCCAATCGGTGGGGCAATTCCAATTCAGAATTTCAGAATTCAAGATAACCGTCATGCTGAGGTACTCCGAAGCATCTGGCCCATTCGCCGATCCAGCCAGATGCTTCGGAGTACCTCAGCATGACGGCTCGCTTCGTGCAAAAATGTGAAGTATGCCCGTAGCGGCGAAATACTTTCCCGATCATTTCTTGCACATTTGCCGCGATTGTGACGGTTTCACCGATAGACTGAGTGCGTGGACAACGACGATCGATCGTCCGTAGGGTGTGCTTTAGCACCACCCCTTTCAACGACTTCGAGATTAGGACCAATGTGCAGTTTTCCTCGAAGAAAACGATGAACGGTAACGAGCTCGACCATTCTTGTGCGGATGCGTTTTCTCCAAGATCCGGCTACAACACGAGCATAAGTGGCTGATATTGCACGATTACCGTCAGTCGAAGTAGTTGAAAGGGGTGGTGCTTTAGCACACGCTGAGCCGCGCGGGAATCCGCGCGAATCCGCGTGCGATAAAGCGCACCCTACAACACATCGTCTATTGCGTGCTCTGCGGCGCCGCCAAACTCTTATTCGCCTTCTCGAAGCCGGCGGCGTTTCATTGGCGGCCGGCTGTCTCATTTCTCTTCCGATCCTCGCGCACGAAATCTGGCGGCATCAATCATCCAGCGCCCTACCGCCGCTCGTTCTGATTGTATTTTCGTTTATCGGAATGACCTGGGCCTGGTCGCGGCGGCCATCACTGCTTGCCGTCGCGGTGGAAGCCGATCGACAGCTTGGCCTCAAAGAACTGCTGGCGACGTCTCTCCACTGCGGCCATTGCGATCCCGCGTTTGCCGAGTCATTGCGGCAAGAAGCCGAACGCCGCGCTGCGAAGGTCCGTCCATCTCAAGTCCATCTTGCACGAATGACCTTGCGATCATGGAGCGGCATCGGCTTATTGCTCGCGCTGGTTCTCTCGTTGAACTTCGCTGCTCACACAAATTCGAGCGGACGCGAAGTTGCATTGAATGAACCGGCGCACTCATCCGGGCAATCGGTAGCGTCGGCACCAGATCGTCCGCTGGTTGATCTGTCGCTCGACAGCGGCCGCCGCGCCCGCGTGGAGCAGGATCCTGAAGATCCGGACGCGAGCAAATTCGGGCAGCACTCCGCATCGCCGAACGACGCGGCGACGACCAGGGAATCAATCGCGAATGCCTACCCTCCCCGATCTAACCAACGCTCTTCCGCGGGTGTCGGTAGTGGTATGAGTCGATCCGACCCTTCACGCGCACACTCCGTCCCCACAACGGACTTAGCACCACACTCTTCCGCAAACCCGGCGGTTCCAACTGGCCAAACCGGATCTGGCTCTGGCCCCGGCCGCTCGGGCAACGCGGGCGCTAATGCGGACGCTACAGCGTCAGGAGTTGTCGTCGCCCCAAATCTCGCCAAGGCCGCCGACTGGCATTCCGGCGCCTGGCAAGCGCAGGTCGATCGTGCTCGGCAATCCCTTCAAAACGGCCAGGTCCCGCCCGCTTATCGCGAATTGGTCCGGGAATACTTTCGTTAGACACTTTTGTGGTATAATGGGAAGTCCTGTACCGGGGAAGTTGGGCTACCGCATCGCCTTGGGTCATTGATATGCGCGACGTATTCTTCGATGAGCTGCCAAGCCAATCCCCTGCCGATGATGATCCGGCGGCGGCGTACATCCGCGAGAGCCTCGACGGGCAATTCGTCTGCCCCTTCTGCGGCGTGGTCAATTCCTCCTCAGAGGGATTGTGCGTGCGCTGCTCGATGGAGAACACGCCCGCCTCCCGCAAGGCGACCCGCCTGCGCATCGGACCTTGGTATGTTTATCAGCATCGCAACCCCGCCGCCCCGGGGATGAAATTTGAGACGCTGCTGGCGTTCGTCAAAAATGAAAAGGTGAAGCCGCGCTCGATCGTGCGCGGGCCGACGACCGGCCAGCTCTGGCGATTTGCCGCGCACGTGAAAGGCCTCAGCCGCCATTTCGGCGTCTGCTACAGTTGCGGCGGCTCGATTGATGCGACGGCGAATCTCTGCCCGCATTGCAACAAGCTGCAGGAGCCTCCGCCGAATCCGGATGTGCTGATGGAAGGCTCCGAATCGCAAGCGCCGCCAAAAGCTGCGATTGTTCCCCCGCATCCACGGCCGGCAAATCCGCAGCAATCTGCTGCCAAACCAGTTCCTGTTCCGCAGACTCCCGCGCGCCCCGCCGCGCAGCCCGCGGCCCGCCACACGGCGATCCCGCAACCTGCCGCGAAACTCAAACAAAAACCCAAGGCAATGCCCGCGGCACTGGCGCCGCTCGTCAAGGGGCCGCCGGGTGAATCGCGCGAGGCATTTGAAGACAAATTGATTGCGTCCGAGGATCGTGGCGCGATCGCAGATGAGCCGCGGGTCGGCAGCGCGCCGGTCGCACATTTCCGCAAGCAGCCGATTTCCGAGGATTTCCTCAGCGCCCGCGAATTGGCGACGGCGTTCAATCTCGGCTTCACGGGCGAGGCAGTCGCGGCTGGTTCGCCGCGCCACAACGGACGCCGGCAGAAGCGGCGAACCCGCCGGCGCGTGCTCGCGCTGCTGCTGATCGCCGCGATCCTGGCGTCATTCGCCAGCCCGGTCGTCCGTCAAAATACCGCGCAATGGGGAACGCTGGCGTGGACCAAAGCCCAGCCGCTGATTGCCAAGCTAACGACAAGCACCCCCAAACCCGCGGCTCCGATTGCCACAGGCGACAAGCCCCCGGTCAAGATCGTAGCCGTCGTCCAGCAGCCGTCGCCCGCGATCGAGAAACCGACGAAGACGCCGGACGTGCAGCCCGTGAAGGCCACGCAACCTGACTCGCCGCCGCTGGTTGCTAAAGCCCCGGCAAGTCACAACGAGCCGTTGGCTACCACCGAACCATCCCCCGCCACCGTTCCCGCCGCGCAACCGCCCGAGCATGTGGTGGCCGCCGCCCCGCCGGACAAAGACGCCTCCGAAAAAGCCCGATCGCTTTACAGCCAGGCGATCGACGCCGAGCAGCGCGTCGATTTTTCCACGGCAATCGCCTGCTACGAGCAAATCAAAAAGCTCCCCCGAGATGTCTGGCAAACCGATCTGGATGTACGCCTGGGCATCGCCCGTAAACTGGCGGAATTGAAGTAGCCAAATGAGTTTCAGGTTTCGGGTTTCAGGTTTCGGATGGGGATCATACAGAGTTTCCAGTTTCGGGTTTCAGGTTTCAGGTTAGGCTCCCTCCGTGCCTAAGTGCCATCGTGTAAATGCACTTCGGGTTTCGGGTGAAAATCGAAACGCGACTCTTTCTAACCTGAAACTTGAAACCCGAAACTGGAAACTCTGTTTTCCCCTTCGTGCCTTCGTCCCTTCGTCCCTACGTGCCTCCGCCGCCCAACAACCTCACCCTCGTCTCCAAACACAACTCCCGTCCCACCTCATACTCGCGGCAGACATTGGGCCGATCCTCATGATGAATACACTTGCGCGTCGAAGCATCCCACCAGATGCAAGGCCGCTTCTGCGCAGTGAGTTCATCCTCAATCAGCCGCGCGGCATACACCTCGCGCTGCAGCTCCCGTGGAATGAAATCAATCTCATCCAAATAAGGCGGCACACTCACTTCCGTACAACAAACGCCGCACCCCTCGCAGCTTGTAACAGGCGATGAACCCGCGACAGGTAACTCAATCTTCGTCTTTGGAACATCCATAGCTTTGCCAGACATTATCCCCTGCTCGGGTACGAAGTCTTATTCCCTCCTCCGGTACTCCGGGGGAGGGTTAGGGTGGGGGTTTCTTGCGAGCAGCGCCAGTTCCACACAACCCCCACCCCAGCCCTCCCCCGGAGTACCGGAGGAGGGAGAAGAGAACGCCGTCGCTTCAATTAATTTCCCCATCCCTTCGTGCCTCCGTCCCTTCGTGCCTCCGTGCCTCCGTGCCTTCGTGCCTTCGTGCCTCCAGAAGAATCACCCCCTCCACACCAATTGATGCTTCTCCCCATGCTTGGGATGCGCATGATCCGTGCAATGCAGTTCCAGCGCCATGCCGCTGTCGGATAGCTTCGCATCCACCCAACCAGTCGGCGATGTGGTGTCAAACGGATACGCCACCGCCGGCAGATTCACGCAGTGCAGCCCTTCGCGCTTCTCGAAGGTCCAGACATGCGTGTGGCCATACAGCAACGCCTTCACCTGCGTGCGCGGCAGCAGCACATCGAGCAGCGCCTTGGTATCGGTCAGCCCCAGCGGCACCGGCCGCTCGTCGAGCTGATGATGCACCATTACAATCACTTTCTTTCCCGCGCGGCGATCCAGTTCCGCCGCCAGCCATTTGAGCTGATCTTCGCCGAGCAATCCCGGCGTGCCGTTGGTCTTCTGCAGCGAATCGAGCATGACCCAATCGGCGCGCTGCGTTTCGACGACAAGCACCTGCCGATCCTCAACCGCCTTCACGCGTTTTTCGTCGGCGGGAATCGAGCCCCAGAAGTTTTCCCGATTGTCATGATTCCCAAAGATCATATGAACAGGCAGCCCCGCCTCGCGCAGCGGCGCGACCAGCCCCATCACCTGCTTGTAATCCTCCACATGCCCCAGCAGATGCGCGCAATCGCCGTTGATCATCACCGCCACCGGCGGCACATCCATCGCCAACACCTCGGAGACGGACTTCTGAAAATGATCAAACATATTGACGCCGCGATCCACCTTGCTGCGGTCGGCATCGATATGAATATCCGAAAAAAGCACAACGCGGCTCGGGTCGGGAGTCGCCGCCCCAAAAGAAACCCGCCGCGCCGCCAGCGCCGCGCCGGCGGCCAAAGCCCCGGCAATGAACCGCCGCCGCGAGAGGGGATGAAGTGTGATTGGCATGGGTGTCATGATAAACCATCGAAGGGGCCAGGGAAAAGCCGGTAGTGGTATACTTTGAGTTTTCCCTGCCCCGCCTATCTTTGGTTTGTCATTGGCCTGCTTTAGTTCATCCGTGAGGTGGCGGCAGAAACAATCGGATGATCGCGAACAGTGCGAAAAGAATTAGCATGACCACGAGCAAAAAAATGATTGCGATGGACCACTCCCGAAGTCTTGTTAGTCGTAGCGGTGGCTTCGGCTTCGGCGTTGCGTAGTCCAGTGGCTCCGGCATTACCAGAATCTTACCAATGCCAAAAGGCCTGCATACCTCCGCCCGCGAAATCCGGCTTTCCTCCGCGTGCATCGCCGTTCACCAGAGGCTAACATCGGCGGCAGATAACCCCTAATCAGAAAGAGCGGCACTCGTACAGCTCACTTGCTCGTGCTAGTCCCGCTATGATTGCCATCATGGCCGCGAGAAATCCCAAACCCGAGCGCGCGTCCGACGGCCAAAACCAGCCACCTCTGTCGGCGCAAACGCTCACCAATGGCGCGGTTAGTTTCGACGATCATTACCAGCGGGGATATGAAGCGATGCCCGAGGATCCGGCCGATGCCGAGGCACTGCTCCCCCACTTGCCGCTCGCGCAGGAGCGGTGGGAGTGAAGCGCGGCGAGGTATGGTGGGCTTTAAGGCTTGGTTGCGGTAAGCGTCAAGTCCTCAGCTGGTATCTCGAAGAAATCGCTCGAATCGGTGAGGGGCCCATCGACGCGCACACGTAGCAGTTGGCGCCCGGAATGTCCTACCCGTCCGCGGTCTTCAACGACGATCACTTTAACCGGCCGCTGACCAAATCGGATCGTTCCGCGCCGGCCGACGATGTCTCGATGGCCATTGGTACGAGCCACTCTTTTCTTTGCAGTTTTTGGCACGGCGCAACCTCCGATTGGATTACCAAACATCATAGCATGCGTCGCCATGGCACGGCACGGGTCATCGCCATTGAGTGCCGCACTTAGCACGTGATTTCTATCTTGCCAGCCGCATTGTTGGTTCCTTTAATTCGGACATGCCGGTCGAACGCCTTTCAATTGAAGTCACCAATCGCTGCGGGAAGGCGTGCGCCTTTTGTTACAGCCACAGCCTCCCTACCGGCAATACATCCTGGACGACAGACGAGTTGGTGGCGTTCATCGAAGATTGCGCGCGCCACGGCGTGAAGGCCGTGTCTTTCGGCGGCGGTGAGCCGCTGGAATTCGATGGTATTTTCAATCTCCTCCATCGCCTGCGCGGCGTTCTATTTCGCTCGATGACTACAAACGGATTGCGCCTCACTGATGACGTGCGCGACGCACTGATTGCTGCGGCACCGGACAAGGTTCACGTTTCGATCCACTTTCCGGAGAACGAGCCGGAGGTGAGCCGCGTGATTGGGCAGGTGATCGAGCTGGATCGGAGCGGAATCCGGAGCGGGATCAATCTGCTGGTGGCGCGGTCGAAGCTTGCCGCCGCTCGATCGGCGGCGCAGCGGATTCAGGCGGCGGGCATCGATAACCGCCGCGTCGTCTACTTACCGATGCGCGGCAGCGATACGCCGACGCCCTCGGAAGTCGCATCAATCGCCGGCGGCCCGTTCCAATCAATGAGCTGTCTGGCGGCTTGTGCAAACAGCCCGCGATTCTGCTCGGTCTCCTGGGATCGCAAAGTCGGCTGGTGCTCCTACACCCGCGCGCGGCGAGAACTCAGCGCGCTGACATATAACGGATTGCAAAACGCTTTGAATGGACTCGGCCTTGAATTCTGCGGAGGAACGCATGCAGCCTGATTATCCCGCTGCGCACAGTATGGATACGCACTGGTTTGCGGTCGATTCGGCAGGCCACATCGGCTTTTTTGAAACCGGCGAACCTGGACCAGTGCCTGTCGATGCGCAAGCAGATGAAGACGCCCATGAATGGCTCAAGCACCTCTTTTTTGCTGCACCAGCCATGCTCCTGCTTAACGCGCGGTCTAAGGACGCGGTACATGCTCACGAGCTATTCGAGGAGAGCAGCCGCCGTGGAGGGTTCGGGTATTCTATAAATTCGAGCCTTTGCATGCTTCTTCGCTCGAAGCAATACGTCTCAGAAGTTGGGAAAGGAGTACAGGTCGGTCCAGACGTTGTGACTCCTGAGGGCACGGTCTACCCCGTGTACGTGTCGGAGATAGATGAGCAGGCGTACCGAGCTATTCATGAAACGGGTACGTGCGTTGGATGCGTTGGACTTTGGGGGCTCGATGAGAATCGCGGCGAGCGCCTGGGCATTTACCATTTCGCCGCGGAGGACTATCGCCACGGCCCCTATGTCCGGATCGGTGTGCCGGACAAGCCATTGTTGATCTCCCAGCTTCCGGCCCAGGTGCAATCGCTGATCGCGGCGTGTCCTCTGCCAATCCGCTTTGACAAGGAACCGAGCGTTCAACCGCTCGAGCTCGTCCCTTGTAGCACTTGGGGAGGTGGCGAATATCTTGCCTCGGACATGAAGACGATCCGGCCAATGCCGGAGCACAAGTGAACTGCGGCCAACGGCGGTATCATGTCGGCTGATTTTCCGGCCGCCTGCCGATGTTTGGCACAGGGCCGAAATCAAGTGTGCTACCCGGTTTTGCTCTTCGGAAGACGAGCTTCGTGCGGTCTGGGCCATCGATCTGGATACGCGGCATCGGCTTAATTAAAATGCTGAGGTACGTAAGCCGGTACGGTGTATCGGCGCCGAATCGCGGGTGTCTTTTCACGTCGGTCGCAAGGATGAGCATTCGCAGCGTCTCGCGTTCAACCGTCCAATGCCCGAATTCGCGCGACGGCGAGGCGTCCCCGGACTCCGTCAGTTGCTTGTAAAGTCCTTCGCGCGGACCGCCCTCAAATTGCAGCGTGATCCGTCCCGCTGCCGTTCGCGCGATCCACACCCCGACCGGGCTTTGACGGTCTAGCCACCGACCGTATGCACTCGCCACCGCCAACACCGCGCCGATCAGTACGGCGACCGCAAAACCAAGCAATAACCAGTGCAGATGCATGCATTGACTCCAGATCATTCCCGTCAACGCCGGGGGCAGCCGACACCGGTACGGTACGGACCATGCACCTTCGAGGGAAGCCTGCGGCTACCCGAAGACCCCGCAGACGCGGAGGCGCTGCTTCCCCATCTGCCGCTCTCGAAGGAGCGGCGGGAGTCAAGCGCGGCGAAGTGATGGTGGGTTAGTGGTGCCTAACTAACCGCAGTTAGTTGCCGGACCGAGTGAAGAGAATTAACCGCAGATGAACGCAGATTGAGTTGCTGACTTAAATCCTTCCGTAATATGCCGCTGGCCGATGGATTTGAGTCTCGCGAGAATACAGGCTATTTTTCTTATCTGCGTTCATCCGCGTTCATCTGCGGTTAATTCCTCCCCTCATGCCTTTGCAGCTTTGGGCATTGGCGCAACCTCCGCTACTTCCCCTGCGCCGGCAGATGCTCCAGCGGGTGCGACGCCAATGACGCGGCGTCGATGAAGCGGCGGATCACTTCGCCCATTCCCTCGGTCGGAGTTCCTTCCGAATCTCCCTGGACGGTCAAATCAATATTCACGAACGTCTGTTTGCCACCTTTATCGCTAACGACCAGTGTCAGATGCCCCTCATGGTGCGAACTGAGCGGTGTCGTCGACAGAGCCTCGGAATGCGCGTCGGCGTGCAGCTTCAGCTCCATTGCCGACGGCAGCCCCGCCTGCGCCGCCATCGCCGGCGGCAGGTTGAGTTCCACGTTGCCGTCAATCAAAAACCGAGCCGGCGGCGGCGGTGGCCGCGGGCAAGGCGCACGTTCCGCCGGCGGCGATGACGCACATCCGCCGGCCATTGCAAGAAGCAAGATGAGTAGGATCGATCGCATCGGAATACTGAGCTTGTGATTGTCGCATCTGACCGCTGGCAAACCCAAAAGTACCCGCGGCCGCGCCCGTCACGGGAGGCGGATTTCCAACCCGCGCCGCTTTAGTCCTGGATGCGCCGCAAGCTGGGACGCTGCCTCGGAGCTGATTCGCACGCGCGTTCGTTTTTCGCCGGCTGGCGTGGTGAACCTTGCTGGCGACGTGATTTCTTGAATCGCGCGCCGCAGATCCTGATAGAGCTGCGCATTTCGGTATTCGGATGTTTCATGCAATCGCGCATGTCCCTCTTCACATAGCGACATGATTCGCGGAAAGCTCAGTTCCAGCCCAAGCCAGCTTGAATGATGCACGTCATAGCTGAAGCTGAACCACAGTCGCCCATCATCGCTCAGCGACGCGTAGAACGGGCGAACCTGCACGACGGGCTCCGCCAAATCGATCAACTTGAATCCCTCATCTCGCTTGCGCCGCGCCTCAACTTTCTTCCAGCGGTATCGCGTTTTCGGATGCATCAGCGAGATGTAGAGATCGATCGCGCCCTCCTCCAGATCACGCTGAGCAAGCCGGCGCGCAAATGCGGCTATGTAGTCGGCGAGCGGAGTCGTCATATAGTCGACGGGAACTCTGGAATTTGAAATGATTAAAAGGCAGCCAGACGCCGAAAGAACGCGCGAGAGCTCATCGGCGGAAACGACGAACTGATATCTCAGCCAACCCTTACCCGCTCCCAAGCCACCGTAAACGCTCATGGACGAATGAGAGTGGGAAATGAGTTGACTGTCCAGCGCGCGAGATGCCGTGTCACGCGAGGAGGCGTCACTCGTCAGACTACATCAACTTATGCGCGGTCGCCGAAAATTCTTTTGCCATAAGTCATGAGCAGGCCGCAAGATCGGCGCGACGAAAGATTTTCAGAATTTTATAACTTTTGCGATGGTTTGGCAGCAGCACGACAGCCGCAAGTGCTGAAGCAACAACCACTTGCGCGGCGACGAACCGGGAATGGGGGTCATAATCGATAAGTCGCTTCCTCTCCACGACTTATAGAACAAAAAGCTAAGTTTTTGCTATATAATGAGCGGTGTGTTTGTTGTGAGTGGTGGGTTGGTGGTTGAAGCCTGTTTGTGCACGTGGTCAGTTGTCCGTGGCAGAGCTATGGTGTCCGTCGCCGTCGACGTCGATCCTGCGGGGGTCGCTTGCGGGTTGTCCGGCAAACCCCCCTGCCGTGGCGGACTTGGCGACTTTCCGACAGAAAGTCATAGCGACTTGCGCGCGGTGCTCAAAAATTCTTTTGCGATAAACCCGGGTGCTATAAGAAGTTGTGCGCGACGAAAGATTTCCGGATTTTTATAACTTTCTCACCATTTTGAGATTCGGTCGCGCGCCACAAGTATCGAGATGGCAACCACTTGCGCGGCGAAAAAAACGCCAAGGGGGCCATAATTTGTAATTCCTGCTGGCACAGCGGGTTACAAGCCGAAATGGAAACTTTTTGCTATATAGTGGGGACATGAGTTTCGGGGTTTCGAGTTTCAGGTCACGCGATGAGTTTTGGGCTTGTGTGCTTTCTGCTCTTGAAAGCTGAAACTCGAAACTACTGGATGGTCGAATCTTTCCCTCCTGTTCTTGAAACTTGAAACCTGAAACTTGAAACCACTATATATAATGTATGGTTTTAGTTTAGATCGCTCAACCTGCTCGACAGCTGGATCCTCCAACTTGCAGTATCCTCAGCCGCGCGACTCGCACCCAAGCGACGAAAGTCGCGCGCACAGTCGCGCAGAGTCGCGCCGGGCCCTGCCGCGACCGAACTTGGCACGGTTTTTCCCCTGCTCGTCTTCATCGGACAGCCCATGCAACATCGGGATGATTCAGATGAAACGAAATGATTACGAAAACGTTTCAAAACGTTTCATGGGGCGGGCAGGGAATGAAAAGTGATTGCTCGGAAGTCAGCCGCAGATTCCGCAAAGAGCTCGATGGCGTCTCCGCGCTCTCGGCGATCTCTGTGGCGCAACAACGTCGGACGAATCGTTCAGATGTTGCGCAAAACGTTGCGCCGCGTTGCGCGGCAATAATCCGACATCACTGCCGCGGGGGAAATTGCGCCAAGGAGCCAAGACGCCAAGTGGCCAAGAATTTCATCTTGATTTCTTTTCTTCCTGGCGTCTTGGCGTCTTGGCTCCTTGGCGCAGTTCTTCTTCTCTTCGTCTTCATCGAACGGCCATGCAACATCCGGACGTTGCGGATGCAACCGGATGGTGCAGAAAACGGTGCGAAAGATTGCGTGAGAGTCTTCCCCTCTGACTTCTGGCTTCTCGAAACCTGAAACCCGAAACCCGAAACTACGTTAAGACACCCTCCGCGCCTGCTTCGTTCCCCAGCCGTCGTAGCTGCCGCCCAGGGGATGGGCTAGGTCGATCAGGGTGAAGACGGATTGGTTCATTCTGGCGAGATTGATTTGTGGGGCGCGCTCGTGGACGACTACGCCGTGCGGGTGGTCGCGGTTTTCGCGGGCGTCGAATTCGCCGGCCAGGGCGAAGCCCTGCTGCTGGGCGGCACCGACAAACTTGGCGCGGTTTTCGCGGCTCTTGAAGAAAAGCGTGTGATCGACGCGGTGCGGCACTTCCAGCGTCTGATTGCGCGTCTTGAGCGTGCGGATTAGCTTTTGATTCACCACCTGATGCCAGTGCTTGGGATCGGTGGGATAAAACTCGTCGAGGTAGGCAGACCACTTTGGATCGCTTCGCGAGCCGGTGATGAATTGATAGTCGGCGAAGTCGGTCATCGCCGACGCGACGGCCCGCTCAAATTGCTCGTTGCGGACGGCATAAAACCAAAGCTCACATCGCCGCTCGCGATAGACGCGGGCGAAGTGAATCGCGTTGGCTTCATTGGCCAGCATCTGCTCGACGGATTTTTGGATCTGATGCAGCGTCGGCGATTCTTCGGCGCTGGAAAGGCCATGCGGATTGGGGGTTTTCATTCCCATCCAGACCCACAGCAGCCAGGCTCGCTCCGCCTGCGGCGCCGATCTGGAAAGCTCCAGGTCGACGGTGGTGCTCCGGGCAATCCCGGATTTCTCCCGCGAGAAGTAGGTTTGCCAGTCGGTCATATTGGGTAGTTGCCAGTGGCCAGTTGCCAGTTGCCAGTGCCCCCACCCTAACCCTCCCCCGGAGAACCGGAGGAGGGAACAATTCGTCCCTGTATGTACTGGCAACTGACAACTGGCAACTGGCAACTAATCATTAGTACGGCGAATCGCCGCCGTTTTTCCACCAGTCGGCCGGGTCTTCTTTGCGCGGCTTGCGCGGTTTGTCCTCGTCGATTGTATCGCTGTTGGAGGACGGCTCTTCGGAATCTTGCGCTTCCGGCGCGTCGCCGCGGACGACGGATGCCAGATTCACGGCGAAGATCGGGCTGATCGCCTTGGCCAGCGCATCATCGTCGGCGGTGAAGGGGCTGCGGGCGTCGCGGAAGAAGACGACCGCCGCCAGCGATTCGCCGAGGTATGTGCAGTTGATCGCCAGCACATCCTGATCCTTGAGCAGCGCCATCTCGGCGGGCGTGAACTGCGTGCGCAGATCGTTGGTCGTTACGTGCAGGCCGCCTTCGCGAAGAGTCGGCGGTACGATCACGCGATGAATCGCATCCGTCACCGGCTGATCGCCGGCGATCGTGTATTTCATGTAAGCGCCGAGCTGGAAATCGCCCTCATCGGATGCCAGCCACACGGCGACGTTGCAATACCCAAGCTGGCGGAGCAACCAATCCATCGAATGGCAGAGCAACTGCTCGAGGTCCTTAGCGTTGGCGATGAATTTGCGGAAGGCTTCGGTAGTACGGACGCCGTCGAGCTGTTTGGAAAGCTCGCCATAGGCGCTGATCAGATCGTTGCAGAGCAAATCGACCTTGCGGCTGATGAGCCGTCGCGAATCGTTGAGCCGGCGCACGGCGCCCTTGAGCCGATCGATGCGCTGCTCCTGGCGGGCCAAGCGAGCCTGACGCCGCAGCGCGCGGCGAAGACGTTCTACAAGCTGATCGCGCGTGAACGGCTTGGGAACAAAATCGAGCGCCCCCTGCCGCATAGCGGCAATCGCGCCTTCCAAACTCGGCGAGCCGGTGATGACAATCGCGCTGGCTTGCGGCTGTGTTTCCTGCAACGCGGTGAGCAGGGAAGTGCCGTCTCCATCGGGGAGATTGACGTCGGCGACGAGGAGCTGAATGGATTGCGTGGCGAGAATCTGCCGCGCTTCGGCGATGTTGCCCGCCGAAATAAGGCGGCATTTGACGCTCTTTTTGACAACATCGCCGATGACTTCGACGAGTCCTGGTTCGTCATCGACGACCAGAATGCGAGGATGCAAAGGGGGCTTTGATTTTTTCTGAGTCCCTGCCGGAGCCATTTTCTCGCCCTTCCGTTGATGACCCGGACACAAACCCGGGCCGCACATTCTCTCCAGAATTCATTTACATCGCGCGGCGGCCTTCGGCGGGCGGCTGCACAGCCGCGCTGGGCGCGGCGGGCAGCAAAATCACCGAGCGGGTTCCCTGGCCGGGCCGGCTTTCCAGCCGGATCGAGCCGCCGCTCGCTTCGATCCATCGAAGCGCCTTGGCCAGCCCCAGCCCCCGCCGTCTGCCGGCGGGCCGGGCACTGAAGAAGGGATCGAAGGCGCGCTTCACCGTCTGCTCATCCATGCCGCAGCCGTTGTCACTGATCGTGATCACCACGCGCGATGAAAAGGCATCATGCGCCGCGTGTATCGCGATCTGTCCTGTGTGCGCGTCGGTGGCGTGAATGGCGTTCTCCAACACCTCGGTCATCGCCGCCGCGACTTGCCGCGTGTCAACCGACACCAGCGGCACGTCGCCCATCGTCACTTCAATGGTCCTATCGGCCGGATCGTTGTGTTCCTTGGCTTCGTGAATAGCCCGCTCCAGAATCTCCGCAACCTCAGTTTCCTGCGGCGCCGGCAGCTCCGGTTTGGCAAAGTCCATTAATTCCGTGATGATCGCACTGAGACGATGGGCCTGCTCGTGAATGAGATGGGCCATCGCTTTGAATTTCGGATCGGTAATCTGCTGAGCCAATAATTGCGACCGCCCGCTGATAACAGCAAGCGGATTATTCATCTCATGAGCCGCGCCCGCGGCCATTTCGCCGACGGTGGTCATCGTGCGGCTGCGCAAAATTTCGCTTTGAGCGCTGTGAAGTCTGCGATTTGCATCCGCAAGCTGCTCCGAAAGCGCTCGGGCCTCTTCGCGAATCTGTGCCGTGCGCAGCGCGAGTCCCCAGCCATTGGAGATCGTCACAAGTTCCTGGACCTGCGTGGATAGCCGCTGCGCTTCGCCAGCTTGCGCGCCCCAGACAACGCCGCCGATGCATTGGCCGTCAGCTTCGAGACAGATCCAGAATCGCCGATCGTGCGGCAGGCGCGGCGAAACCATCGCGACAAACCATTCCAGCTCATCTCCCGCCGCCAGCACCGGCCCTTCGCCCGCGCGTGGCCGCGACGGACGAAGCGGCGTGCCCGCCTCGGGCTGCTCCGCAAGATTGCAGCTTGAGGAATTCGGGATCGCGATCGTTCCCGCGCGCGGCAGATCGATCAGCGAATTCTCAAACACCTGACCTTCGCCATCACAAAGCAGCGTCTCGGCAAACGATTGATTCGGAGGAAGCGAAAAGACCGCGGCACATGGCACGCCAAGCACGCCAACCGCCGTTTGCGCAATCGCCTGCAAGACAATCAGCGGCGGTGCATCGGGCCGCAATTCGCTTTGGAATCGGCTCAGCGCATCGAAGAATTGCGCGCGAACCGCAAGCCGGCGATTCTTCGCCGCAAGCTGCCCGCTCACGCGGCCCAGTTCCTTGTTCGCCTGCGCCAACGCCTGCTGATAGAGGGCGGCGGTGCTCGCCTGTCCGAGGCCCAGCGCCGCGGCGCGCGGCTCGATTCGCTCGACCAGCCGGCTCATCGCCAACTCGACCTGCTGCGTGGTAAGGCCGACGGTATCGATCAGCGATTGCCGCGAGATCGTGAAGGTGTAATTGCCGCTGTAACCCAGATGCTGCTCGCGAACGATCTGGTCGGCCAGCGTAATCAGGCTGACCATCCGCCGATGCGCGCCCGTCGCCGGCATCGCGCTGGGAGATTGATCGTGCAGCCAGATGCAGTCGCGGATGAACGTCGGCAAACTCCATCGCTCGGCGAGCCGCTTGCCGACCACCATATGATCCAGGCCAATGATGTTGCGCTCGAGATCGGCAATATTGGTGCGAAGAAGATCAGCCGCCTCGACGACGCGGTTGAAGCTTTTGGGCAGCGTCACATCCAGCGCGATCTTGCCGATGTCGTGCAGCAGCCCGCAGATGAAGGCTTCGGAGGGGCTCAGCGCCTGGCGATCGTTAGCCGCCTCGGCCAGCAACTCGGCGCAGCAGGCGACCGCCACACAATGTTTCCAGAATTCGTCACGATTGAAATGCTCGCCCGGGCTCACCGGCCGTGCGGTGAAGGTTTCGAAGACCGTAACCGCCAGAGCCGCGCTGCGGACCGCATCAAACCCCAGCAGCACGACCGCGCGTTCGATGCTGGTGACTTCCCCTTTAACGCCCAGCTCGGCTCGATGAACCAATTGCAGGATTCGCGCGGTCAGCGCCGGATCGGTCGAAATGAGATCGACAACCTGCCGCGCCGAAGAGGCGTCATCCCGCGTGACTTCCAGAACGCGCACCGCTACCGCCGGCAAAGTCGGCAGCTCATCCAGTTGCTGAAGGATCAGCTCTACTCGCTTTTCGCGGATGTCAGCCATAAGGAATCAGTGGGCAGAGGGCATATGCGCCGCGATGCGAAGTGGCTTTGAAACGTGAAGACGTGAAACGGGACGGTAAGGATGCTCCTCGTCACGTTTCACGTCTTTCACGTTTCATGCACCCTCATCCCGCGAAGGGCGAAGCCGGAGGCGGCCGTCTTGCTACGTTCAACTGCTCTCAAACAGACAAGAGTTGACCAATTCGTTCGATTATCTTCTCGATGTTGAATGGCTTCTTCACAAACTCATCGGCGCCAGCCCGCAGCAGATCGTTAATCTCGTCCTGATTTACGACGCCGCTGACGATCACGATCTTGATATGCTCGAAGTTGGGGTTCTTGCGGATGGTCTGGCAGACGACGTTGCCGTTGATGTCGGGCAGCATGTAGTCGAGGATGACCAGATCGGGCATGAACTCCTGCGTGAGCACGCCGGCGTCGTAGCCGGTTGAGGCCGTCTTCACTTCAAATCGGCCATCGCGCTCCAGCACGTCCACAAACAACTCTACAATTTCCGGATCATCATCCACGACCAGGACTTTGGTCTTCCCGCTATCCAGGGAATCCACCGGAATGTTGTTGTCCTTCATGAACGCGATCAGGGCGTCACGCGGAATTCTGCGGAAGCGGCTGCCGGGCACGCGAAAGCCCTTGAGCCGACCGCTGTCAAAGCAGCGGATGATGGTTTGCTGGGAGACCTTGCAGACTTCGGCTGCCTCGCCGGTCGTGAAGACGGATTTCATGGTTAGCTCCATCAGGTCCTTTTGGCACCCTTCCCGCGTAAACGCCGTCCTGGCGGCATGCGGGGTTCTTCCCGCCTATTGGGAAGAACCGATTCAATAGAGAATCGTTTGCCGTTTTCTCTATCTTATCCATTTAACCATCGACGTGCGAGTTCTGGAACTTGAGGGAGGTTTGGGTAGTCTGCGGGGATTGAAAATCCGGAGGATTATCGGACCTATTTTAATGCGGCCAAAGTCATTGCGCGAAATTGACGCGGCCGCTTTTGATCTCGAAATTGGGTGCCACAGGTCGCGGTACTCCGAGACCTGTGTTTGTGTCATCGCGGAACGCGCCGCATTTTCAGAGCAGACGCCTCGCCCCACGGAAAACACAGGTCTGCGAGTACGCCGACCTGTGGCACCCAGATGAGCCTCGCTAACGTTTGACAACGGCCGCATCGATATCTTTGCGGAACGGCATCGCGAGCGCGGTGCCAACGTTCGTCACCGATAGCCCCGCCGCAACCGAAGCGAATCGGGCGGCAACTTCAATTGCGGTACCCTCCGCAAGTGCGGTAGCCAGCGCACCGTTGTATGCATCGCCCGCCCCCGTGCTATCAACCGTCTGCACCACCAATGGCGGGACACGCCAAGAACGTTCGCGCGTCACGATTAGCGACCCCTTATCGCCAAGCGTCACGATCGCGATCTTGGGTCCCCGTTGCAGAAGGGCATGGGCCGCCCGCAACGCACTCTCGTCTGAGTCTACTTCAATCCCCGTGAGCAGCGATGCTTCAGATTCATTAGGCGTGATAATCGACACCTGGGATAAGACCGCATCTGAAACCGCTTGCACCGGGGCAGGGTTGAGGATCACCAACACTCCCACGCGGCTGGCGATCCCCACCGCCTGCTCAACGGCATCGATGTTGGTTTCCAACTGCGTGAGGAAAACGTCCGCCTGCTCGATCGACGGCCGGGCCCGCTCGATTTCCGCTGAAGTGATCGAATCCGCGGCACCAGGAACGACGGCGATTTTATTGGCCCCGGTCCGCTCATCGACCATGATCAACGCCGCGCCTGTGCTGTGGTCGCTGCTTTGATAAATATGCGTGAGATCCATCCCCTCGCTGCGGTAATTCTCCAGAGCGGCCTCGGCGAAGATATCGTTGCCGACCTTCGTGATCATGCAGACCTGCGCACCCGCGCGGTGTGCGGCGATTCCCTGATTGGAGCCTTTGCCGCCCGGGCCATATTTGAACATCGATCCGCGAACGGTTTCGCCCGAGATCGGCAGATGCGGCGCGCGCACCATCAGATCGACCACATAGCTTCCCAGAACCGTGACCTTGCCTTTCTTCACGGCAGGGTCCTCAACGTGTTTAGCTTTTCGATCGCCTGGCGATATTCATGGCTGGAGTGACGCATTGCCTTTGCTCGCAAAATCTCCACCACGGTCGCAGGATCCAATTTCAGATCGCGCACGAGTGCTCGCTCCTGCGATGCGTATTCTTCTGGCCTGGCTGTTTGCGTTTCATGGAATGCAACGACGATCCCCTGCACAGCCGCGATCGCAAGCTGCTTTACGAATTGGTCCACGTCGGCGGTCGCCTTGTAGAGCGCCATCGAGTCGGCGAAAACCAGTGCCGACTCATCGTAGCCGAGCATCAAGTTGTACGGCACGGAAGATGTCTTCCCGACCGCGACCCGGCCCGGGAAACTCGACGGCACATCGCCGACGTTCCGAAAGTCCGATCGATATTGCACGCGCGGCATCCCAAGCATGCTCGCCACCATGTATTCCGCTATGGTCCCCGAATCCAATTCCGGACCGTTCATATTGGCGAAAACAAAATCCCGCCGAATCATCCCCAGGTAGTCTGCCGCCCGGATTCGCTGGCCGTCGCCGGTCTCCTGAGTCGAAAGATCCTGTGGCAAATCCAGTTGCAACACCCCCTGGGAAACGTCATTGACCGCGGCAGCCAGCGCTCGATTGCCGAACAATTCCTGCCCTGAGAAAAGAGCGCCTGCGAAGTAGCCTGTCAGTTTGAGTTCTGCGCCCATATCGAGAGTCAGTTTAATCGAGGTTTCTTCGGGTGCCACAGGTCGGCGTACTCGCAGACCTGTGTTTCCTTGGGCGACAGGTCTGCTCCGAAAATGCGGCGGGCAGTGCCCGCCCTACGGGCGAATGCGGCGCGTAGGGCGGGCACTGCCCGCCGCCTTCGTGCATTGCCGGGTGCCACAGGCCGGCGCGCTCGCAGACCCGTGCCGTGCGTCGCACCCGAAGACACAGGTCTCGGAGTACCGCGACCTGTGGCACCCTTGGGCTGTCATCGACTGCTGAATTCGCGCGCGGTTCATCCGCGCAAAAAGAAGCCCGGATTCTCCGCGAAACCCGGGCTTCTGCAAACTTGTACTTTGGCCAGCAGGCATGAGTGCCTGCAATCGATCACCGATAGAATTCGATGATCAGATTCATATTCACCTCAAACGGCACATCTTCCGGCACCGGCAACGCGTTGATCTTGGCGGTCAGTTGAGCCGGGTTCCATTCGAGCCAGCCGGGGACATTGTGGCCGGCGTTCATTTCCATGTTCTCGCGCAAAACCTTGTGGATCTTCTCCTTGAATGTCACCGTGTCGCCCGGCTTCACGATGGCGCTGGCGATATCGGTCTTGCGGCCATTCAGGACGACGTGGCCATGCGCCACAAGCTGACGCGCCGCCCAGATGGTTCGGGCGACGCCGAGGCGGCGGAGGACGTTGTCCAGCCGCGTCTCCAGGATCTGGATCATCGTGTTGGCGGTGTTGCCCTTGGACTTCTTGGCGATCGTGAGGAATCGGCGAAACTGCCGCTCGAGCATTCCATAGTGGAAGCGGAGCTTCTGCTTTTCGGTGAGGCGAACGCCGTACTCGGTATTGCGGCGGCCGCGGTAGCCGTGCATGCCGGGGAGCGTGAGTTCTTTGGCGGTATGCTTGGGAACGTCGGCAATCGGAACGCCGACACGACGGGAGAGCTTGACCTTCGGTCCAGTATAACGGCCCATGCGACAAACACTTTCCACGGATCGGGCAAAAGCCAGACCCGTCTCAGGACATGCGAGGCACCCGCGTGGCCCACGGCAATCGGCCGTCGGCAAAATTCACGCAAAGCGGCTTACACGCGTTGAGCGCCAGCCATGGTTCTGAGGCATGACTGACGTTTGAAATGGGTTTCGAGTTTCTGGTTTCGGGTTTGAGGTTCCGGCTTCAAACCTATATTTCCTGAAACCTGAAACCCGAAACTCGAAACCCATTTCAAGGGGCGGAAGTATAGCTTCGCCAGTTCTAAATGAAAAGGCGCGTTGCCAACGTCGTTGCCAAGGGTGTGGCGCTCGAGTGTGGCGAACCGCAATGATGGGGCAGATCGAGTCGGTTTTGAGTTTTCCGCCCCACGCGCACGCCGTCATGCTGAGGTACTCCGAAGCATCTGGCCTGTTCGCGCGTGTGGCCAGATGGTTCGGGTTACCTCAGCTTGACGGTTATTCTGACCTGAACGCCTTCCCTCACGAATATCGGCACCAAAAAAGGAAACCCTCGCCAATGTCGCATCCTCGTTAACGCAGTGGGAGGCGCGGGTAACGGTGGCGACGACTAAAGTCCGCTTTCATCGTAATCAAAGAGCAGTTGCCCTCTGAGAACCCTCTCCCCTGTACCCAGGGGAGAGGGCAGGGTGAGGGGACAGCG
>DATBDZ010000405.1:0-15754 GCA_036276235.1 Humisphaera sp.
CCGCCAAGAGTGATCCGGTCGCGAAGATCGCCGATGCATCCGTTCAGCGGTTGCTCGCCAATCCGTCCGCGAATCTGGCTGAAGATGCGCAGATCAAGGCGGACCTGACGGCGGTCGCGCAGCAGACCGGCGAAAATGTGCAGCTTGGCCGCGCCGTTTCGCTCGACGCCCCCGCCGACGGAACAGTCGGCGGATATCTCTACAGCACCGCCGGCAAGGGCAAGATCGCCGTCCTGATGGCGGTGAGCGGAGGTGCCGCGCAGGACGTGGTGAACCAGCTCGGCATGCACATCGTCGCCGCCCGCCCGATCGCGCTGGATCGATCGCAAGTGCCGGCGGACGTGGTCGCCAAGGAGCGCGAGATCGCCGTCGAGCAAGCCAAAGCCACCGGCAAGCCGCAGCAGATCGCCGAGAAGATTGCCGAAGGAAAGCTGAATGCGTTTTACGCTGAGCGCGTTCTGCTCGACCAGGATTTCATTAACGCCGAAGTGTTCAAGGGAAAAGTCGGCGACTTCCTCAAGGGCAAGGGCGTGACTCTGAGCAAGTATGTGCGCGTGGAAGTCGGGCAGAAGTAACGATCACAGCGAGCCGGGCTTGGACCGTCGAACCCAGGTTGTGGGTAAGTTTGAATTCACAAATGGGTGCCACAGGTCGCGGTACTCCGCGACCTGTGCGTTTTGGTTCAAGAGACGCACGGGTCTGCGAGTACGCCGACCTGTGGCACCGAAACTTACTACCAAACCGGTAGGGGCGAACCTTGTGTTCGCCCTTCTTTTTTGCGCTTCACCTGCGTCGATTCTGATATACTTCAACCATGAGCGTTGTTCAGACCAAGCCATTCGAGCCCGGCACCACGGGCTGGAGCGCGAGCGATCTTGACGATCCTCGCGTCGAGGCAAAGTGGGAGCGGGGCTCATATGAAATTATCAACGGGGTATTAACCCAAATGCCGGCGGCCTACTTTCTCGGCGGCGAGGCGTGCTTCAACCTTATGGCGGAGTTGCGGCAGCAACTCAAGCAGAAGCGAATCCCCGGTGGCTTCTCGTTCGAAGTTGATCTGATTATCGACGAACAGCGCGTCGTTCGCGGCGATTCGTGCTTCATGACCCCCGCCGACAAAAAGAAGCAAGCCACTGAAGCCCGCAAGCGCGGCAAGCCTGATCCCACCCGTGCTCGGATCTACGTGCCGCCGACGATCGTTATCGAATCGATCTCGCCCGGTCACCAGGCGCACGACCGCGTGACCAAGTTCGCCTGGTACGCGGAATTTGGCGTTAAGCATTTTTGGATTATCGACGCCTACGAGCGCACGCTCGATACGTTCCAACTCGAGCGCGGCAAGTTCAAGGCGGTGGATGAGCTGTCCGGCGACACCAAATTCGAGCCGATCGCATTTCCCTCGATAAGGGTGGATTTGAAGGAAGTCTGGCCCGACCTTGGATAAGCGACTTCCTCAAGGGCAAGGGCGTGACGAGCATGGGTCAGTGCGCTGCTGCGATTCACCATCTCGAAGGAGCGACCACTCGAGGACACGTAAAACACAAGTCTTTTCATATCAATTACTTATGTAGCACCGAGACAGCGAGAAGTTATCGCTGTATTCCACGACACGTGGATAAACGCACCAAACGTGGTCCCGGTCCTGCCTCCGTTCTTGCATCCCCCGCTCCAAACCACTAAATTGCTCGGCTCTTTTCATCCAGCGAGGGCTGGCTTGGTGCCCGCGGCTTTGGGCGCGGGATCCTTTGTGTATTGGTCGTAACCGGAGCGGTGGTCTTGATTATCGTGATGGCTCAACACGCCTCGCAGCAGGCGATCGATCGGGTTGTTTCTGAGATCGAACGCATGGGCAGCCAGGCCCATCTTTCGCGCGGGAAATTCCGCACTGTCATCGGCGCCATCGGCGAAGAAGGCGTCATCGATCAGGCTCATGTGGCGGCACTGGACGGCGTGGAGAAGGTCGTCCCGATCATGAAGCCGTACAAGCTCGCCAGCCGCGAGTTTCATGAGGACGACAGCATCATCGAAGTGGGCGGCGGCAAAGTCCCGAAGGTGAAGATCGGCGGGGTGCACGCGGCGTGCATCGCCGGGCCGTGCGCTGTCGAGGGTGACAAGATGCTCTGGACGATCGCCCGCCATGTGCGCGACGGCGGCGCGACGATCCTCCGCGGCGGCGTGTATAAGCCGCGCACCAGCCCGTATTCGTTCCAGGGTTTGGGCATCGAAGCGCTCCACTGGATGCGCGAGTGCGGCGACGAGCTGGGCATGCCGATCTGCGTCGAAGTGATGGACACGCGGCAGGTCGAGCAGATGGAAAAATACGTCGATTGCTTCCAGATCGGCGCCCGCAATATGCAGAACTTCGATCTACTGCGCGAAGTCGGCAAGACGCGCAAGCCGGTCCTGCTGAAGCGCGGGCTGTCGGCCAGTGTCAAGGAATGGCTCATGTCGGCTGAGTATGTGCTGAGCCAGGGAAACCGCGGCGTCATTCTCTGCGAGCGCGGCATCAAGACTTTCGAAGACAGCATCCGCTATTCGATGGATATCTCCAGCATTCCGGTGGCGGCGCAGTGGTCGCATCTGCCGCTCATCGTGGATCCAAGCCACGCGGCGGGAAAGCGCGATTGGGTCAGCTCACTCGCCCTGGCCGGCATGGCCGCCGGGGCGCATGGAGTGATTGTTGAGGTTCACTACAATCCCGCCGAGGCGCAATGCGATGGCCCGCAGGCGCTGCTGCCGGAGACGTTCGCGGCGTTGATGGGCCAGTTGAGGCAGATTGCCGCGATTACAAAGAAGGAATTCGCGGAAGCCGCCGAGTCGGCGAACGTATGAGTTTGTGGAGATTTGCGATTGCCGATTTGCGATTTGAAATTACAGATTTGAGAGGCCAAATCTGAAATCTGTGATTTGAGATTTCAAATTTGAAATCCGAGTTGTGAATTCTCTCGACCGCGAAACGTTGAAATTATCGCTCCGATCCCGAAACCCGAAACTTGAAACCTCTTCCCTGAACCCCGAACCCTGAACCCTCCCACCTATGTCTCGCACTCCCTTCGTAGCCGGCAACTGGAAGATGAACACCACCAAGGCCGCGGCCATTGATCTGGCCCGCGCCGTCGCCAAAGGCGCGCCCCCGAGCGTGCAGGTGGGCGTCGCCCCGCCTTTTGTTTATCTCGACGCGGTCGCGCAGACGATCGCCGGATCGACTGTATTGCTCGGCGCGCAGGATGCCTATTTCGAGAAGAGCGGCGCGTTCACCGGCGAAATCTCTGTGGACATGCTCAAAGACGTCGGCGTGAAATTCGCGCTGACCGGTCATAGCGAACGCCGACATGTGATCAAGGAGCCGTCGGAACTGGTGGCGAAGAAAGCCGCGGCGGTTTATGCGGGCGGGCTAATTCTCATTCATTGCGTCGGCGAGAAGCTCGAAGAGCGCGATGCCAATCAGACGCTGGCCGTCGTCGAAGCGCAGATCCGGGAGTTGAATGCGACGGCAATCAGCGATCCCGATAGGCTGGTCATCGCATACGAGCCCGTCTGGGCGATCGGCACCGGTCGCAACGCCACCGACGAGCAGGCGCAGGAAGTGCATTGGTTCATCCGTCAGCTTGTCGGCAAGATCTGGAACCCGGAGTTTGCCGCCCACGTACGCATCCAATACGGCGGAAGCATGAAGCCGGACAACGCCAAGGGTCTGCTAGCGCAGCCCGATGTGGATGGCGGCCTGATCGGCGGTGCGGCGCTCAAGCCCGAAAGCTTCCTGGCGATTGTTGGAGCCGCCGCTTGATTCGCCTGCGGCATCAAAGCAGTTATTCGCAACGCAGCATTGGAGCATCATGAACTTCTTTTTTTACGCAACCGTTTTCGCCTTTTGCTTTGTCTGCCTGATCCTGATCCTGCTGGTCCTGATTCAGAAAGGGCGCGGCGGCGGTTTGGCCAGCGCGTTCGGCGGATCGGGCGGGAGCACCGCGTTCGGCACCAAGACCGGCGACGTTCTCACCTGGGCCACCAGCATTGTCTTTGGCGTCTTCCTTTTGCTGGCGGTGACCCTCAACCTCATCTCCAACGCCCGCCAGAAAGCTCAGAATGAGCATGACAAGGCCACGCAAATGGAGTTCGGCAAGTAAGCCAACGAGTCCGAGGACCGCATGATCATCAGCATGACCGGCTTTGGCGACGCCGCCGCCGAACGCGGCGGAACGCACTACGCGGTCGAAATCCGCTCCCTCAACAACCGCTTTTTCAAGCCGGTCATCAAGCTACCTGATGTCATCAGCGGCCTGGAGCCGGAGCTGGAAAGCATGCTCCGCGAGCGCCTCGGCCGCGGCTCGATCACCTACATCCTCAAGATGCGCTCCGACAGCGCCGAAGCCGCGTATCACATTAATGTCGGCGCGCTCCAGGCTTATCTGGAACAGCTCAAGCAGGTGAAGGGTTTGGACGGGCTCGTGCAGATCGACTTGGCGAGCCTCGTGCAATTGCCCGGCGTCTGCCAGGAGCCGCGCGACGAGGGCGACGAGATCGAGCGCCACGGCCCCAGCGTCCGCGAGCTGACGGCAAAAGCGATCGAAAAACTCGATGCCATGCGCCGCCGCGAGGGCGAAGCCCTCTTCAAAGAGCTGATGCGGCACGTCACGCTGATCGGCGAAAACCTCAAGGAAATCCAAAAGCGCGCCCCACTGGTGGTGGAGGATTACCACCGCCGGCTGTCGCAACGGATCAAGCAACTTCTCGAAAGCGCGGAGTTGAAAGTGAACGAGACGGATGTGATCAAGGAAGTGGCGGTGTTCGCCGAACGCGCCGACATCGCCGAGGAAATCCAGCGACTGACGAGCCACCTGGAAGCCTTCGAACAGAGTTGCCGCACCGGCGAGCACGCCGGCCGCAAGCTCGATTTCATCGCGCAGGAAATGCTGCGGGAAGCCAACACGATCGCCAGCAAGGCGAATGATGCGCAAATCGCCCGATTTATTGTGGAGATTAAAGGGGCGATTGATCGAGTGAAGGAACAAGTGCAAAACGTCGAGTGATGTCATTTGTCATTGGTCATTTGTCATTTGTCATTTCATTGACCGATGACAAATGACCAATGACCAATGACAATTAGCCAATGAACCGCCCCACAGTAAATCGCGGCCAACTCGTAGTTCTCTCCGGACCGTCAGGTGTCGGCAAGAGCACGATTGCATTGCGCTTGCGAAGTGAGACGGGCATTGCTTATGCGGTGAGCGCGACGACGCGAACCGAGCGCCCCAACGACGACAAGGGAAAAGTTTACGAATATATCGATCAGGCGGCGTTTTACCGGCGGCTGGATGCCGACCAGTTTCTCGAATATGCCCAGGTTCACGGGCATTACTATGGAACGCCCGTCCACCCCACCTTGGATGACCTGGGGGATGGCAAGGATGTGCTGCTGGATATCGACGTGCAGGGAGCGCTTCAGGTGCGTTATCAATACCCTGACGCCCTGCTGATCTTTATCCTGCCGCCTGACGAGCCTACACTATTGAAGCGCCTGGAAGGCCGCGGCCGGGATTCCAAGGACGATATGACCCGCCGCTTCAGGGCGGCCAAGCGTGAAATTCACATGGCAAAGGGCAGCCGCGCTTTTGACCATATGGTGATCAACGACGATCTGGATCGAGCGGTATCAGAGATTCGCCGCATTATTGTCAACAAGAAAGCAGGAGCACTTTAGCATGATCGAAGCCCTCAAGAGCGACGAAGTGGTAAACAAGGTCGGCGGCCGATTCCGCCTCACCGCGCTGATCCAAAAGCGCATGTTCGAGCTAATGGAAGGCGCCCGCCCTCTGGTGGATCGCGGCAGCATGACCGATCTGGAAGTCATCATCCAGGAAATCCTCCAGGACAAAATTGCCATCGACTACGAAGCCAGCGGCCTGCTGCGGCCGGAAGAATTGAGAAAATGAAAAATGTAAAATGAAAAATGTTGGAGCGCGACGACTGATCTCCGCTCCGGCATTTTTCATTTTTCATTTATAATTCTTCATTCGAGGGACCCGCATGTCGTCACCCGCTGAAATCCCGACTCCTTCCCTCAAGGCTCGCGAGATCATCGTCGGCGTTTGTGGCGGGATCGCGGCTTATAAGGTGGCGGATGTCGTCAGCAAGCTTGTGCAACTTGGTGCCGGCGTCACCGTTTGCATGACGGATGAGGCGCAGAAGTTTATTACGCCGCTCACATTCGAGGCCCTCAGCGGCCGGCCGGTCCGCACCAGTACCTTCAATCTCGTCGAGAGTTCAGACCCACAACATATCGCGCTCACCGAGCGGGCCGACCTGATGCTGATCGCCCCCGCGACGGCGAATGTCATCGCCAAAATCGCCCACGGTATCTGCGACGATCTGGTAAGCCTGATGGTGGCGGCCGCCGCCTGCCCCGTCGTCTTCGCCCCCGCGATGAACAACCGGATGTGGGATAACCCGATTGCCCAGGAAAATGTCGCGAAGCTCACAACGCTAGGCTATCGCTTCATCGGGCCCGAGGCCGGGTGGCTTGCTTGCCGCAACGTCGGTGCTGGCAGGCTCAGCGATCCGGCAACGATTGTTGGGCAAGTGTCAGAAATGCTCACCGCGCCGGTGAAGGCGCCAAATCCTGCCCGCGAACCTTCCGCCATGTAGCGCTATTTTATTGGCCGACCAGAAGATTGTCGCCGTAGACAATGTACCAGTTCTTCGTCGCCTGGTCGGCATAGCTCGAGACGCCCATCAACTCTTTCGCTTCACTGACGCGCTGCCGAGTTACTTCCTTATCCAGACTTCGCGCCAGCACGCGCAGATCATTGAAGTCTTTTTCCCGCGCGCCGAAAAACTTGCCGGCGAAGATGTCGTATTCGTCGATTCCGAAAACGTCGAGCTGCCCGAAGCGGCCGATGGAATGAATCCGCGCCTCCCAGCCGCGCGGCAGATAGTGTGACTGAAAGTGTGTGAGCCGCAATCCATATTGTTGCGCGAGACGATCGAGCAATTCGTGCTGCGCGCGAAGCGCAGGGGGCACTTTATCCACAAGATCAATGGCTTTCGTGTGGCGCGATATCTGCCCGCTCAGGATCAGCGCAATCGCTCCGCCGATGTAGATTTTCGCAGGCTGACGAGTGTGCGAGCCGAGACCTCGCAGGAACTGACGCACGGTTTCGGGTTGGATGGCGTCCATGATTCTCTGCTGAAGTGAGGGGAAGCCGACGGGGCCCAGGTCGGAGAGGCGGATGGATTCGATCACCTGCTGTTGCACTGACTGGGCCAGCCAATCGGTGACACGATCTTCGCCCCAATATTTGGTCAGCGCGACGAGGCTGTCGCGGATAAGGAGGCGCGTTCGAAAATCGAGCGGCTGTTGTGCCGCCTCAAATTCGATGGCGCTGGCCAGGTCCGCCGGATCGATCTCGATCCGGCTTTGCGTGAGATGCCAGAGGCTGCGTGAAGTGATGGCCATTCAGATCCAGCAGACTGCGGAATTCTAGCATAGATGTTGGCAAAGGCGCTGAGAACCCTCTCCCCTGTACTCAGTGGAGAGGGCAGGCTGAGGGGACAGCGAGCCGCGCTATGGCGCGGTTCGCAAGTTGAGGCGTTCGTCCCCTCACCCCAACCCTCTCCCCTGAGTCCCCTGAGTACAGGGGAGAGGGAGTCGGAGCCTTCCAATCGCGAGATGCACATCTAAAATCGCAGATCATGAGGGTTCTCATCACCGCCGGGCCCACGCGCGAGCCGATCGATCCGGTTCGCTATATCGGCAATCGCAGCAGCGGAAAGATGGGCGCGGCTCTCGCTGCGGCAGCCATTGCCGCGGGACATGAAGTTACGCTGATCGTCGGCCCGGTAAGCGCGGCGATACCGACGGGCATTCGGCGGATCGATATTGAAACGGCGGCCCAGATGCATGCCGCCGTGCTGCGCGAGTTTCCTGAGCATGAGCTTCTGATCATGGCGGCGGCGGTTGCCGACTTTCGGCCGGTGCGGTTGGAATCGCGAAAACTCTCGCGCGGCCAGGCGATGAGCATCGAATGTGAACCGACGGAAGACATTGTCGCCGCGGCCGGGGCGACCAAGCGGCCGGATCAACGGATCGTCGGCTTCAGCCTCGAAGCGCGCGGCGACATCGACCGCGCTCGCGAAAAACTCGTTCGCAAGAATCTGGATATGGTCGTTTACAATCCGATCGAGACGATGGAAAGCCAGGCGATCGAGCCGGTCTTGCTCTGGCGCGATGGCAGAAGCGAAACGCCGCCGGGGCAGGGGAAGGGTGAATTTGCAAAGCTCTTGCTGGATCGTTCAATATTACTCTTTAACCGTAAGACTTGATGATGCTCGACGACGGTCATGCTGAGGTACTCCGAAGCATCTGGCCCATTCGGCAAAACAGCCAGATGCTTCGGAGTACCTCAGCATGACGCCTCCTGGCGATCAATGGGTGTCTCTTGTTGTCGCGGTTAATGAAAGCCGTAACCGTCTGTCAGGCTTCACTTTTCACTCTTCACGGTTCCTATTGGAGAAATCGATTTGACTCGCCCGATAACGATATTGGTTAAGCGCATCCCTGGGTCTGAAGGTCTGCCTTTGCCGGTGAAAATGACCGGGCAGTCGGCGGGATTTGATCTGGCGGCGGCGGTGGCCGAGCCGGTTGTCTTGCAGCCGGGCGAAATACGGCTGATCCCGTGCGGCTTCGCGATGGCGCTGCCTGCCGGGTACGAAGCACAGGTGCGGCCGCGCAGCGGGTTGTCGAGCCGGCACGGCGTCACGCTCGTAAATTCGCCCGGAACGATCGACGCCGACTATCGCGGCGAAGTGCGCGTGCCGCTGATCAATCACGGCAAGGCGCCCTTCACCATAGAGCGCGGCATGCGAATCGCGCAGATGGTCGTCATGCCCGTGCCGCCGGTCGAACTGGTCGAAGTCGATGAACTCGACGAAACCAGCCGAGGACAAGGCGGGTTTGGGCATACGGGTGCGTAGGGGCGAACCTTGTGTTCGCCCGCGCGGGTCGCATTCACGGCCCGGGTGAACACGAGGTTCACCCCTACAGAATCCGCCGGCCAGTTGGGGCGAACCTTGGGTTCGCCCTCTGCCGGTCGCGCGAAAAACGAAGGGTGAACACAAGGTTCACCCCTACAAAATCCTCGGCGCTGGTCGCGCAAGCAACGAAGGGTGAACACAAGGTTCGCCCCTACAATATGCAACGTTCGCATCTTATCCGTAGTCTCCTGCTTTACCTGGCCATTGGGTCATGGTGTTTTTTGCTGTTGTCGTTCATGGGCTTCAGCCCGACCGACTGGCCGAGCCATGCGATCGATCCGTATCCACCGGTACATAATTTCTGCGGGTCGGCGGGCGCGTTCATCGCGTATTGGTCGTTCTACGCGATTGGCCAGGGCGTCTTCCCCGTCCTCTTTTTCCTGGGCGCGTTTCTGGCGGTGATTCTTTTTAAGGGCGAAGTATCCGATACCTGGATGCGCGCAGTTGGGCTGGTGCTGCTGGCGGTCGCGTTCGCGGCGGCGGTGCATCATCTGCGGCCGGGCGAGTACACCGGATTCCCCGAGGGCCAGGGCGGAATCATCGGCATTGGCTCGGCACACTTCCTGCAACGATATTTCAGCATCGCCGGCTCGCGACTGATTCTTGCCGTCACGTTCCTCGTCGGGCTTCTGCTGGCGGCGGATGATCTGGTACTGCGGACGCCGGGCATGATGCAGTCGGCGTTTGTCACGGTGCGCGACCGCGCGCCGCAGATCAAATGGAACTTCATGCCGATTCCCAAGCTCCCCGCCCTGCCGCGCTTTGTGACGCGCGATGCGGCGGCGGCGAAAGTCGGCACCCCTCGAACCAGTAAATCGATCAAGCTTCCGGAGAGCGATGAGATCGACGGGGCAACGCCGCCCAAACCGGCCTCCGGCTCCAAGCGCGACAAGACTTCGCGCGCGGTGCTGCACGAGTCTTCGGTTGCGAATGCCGCGATCGCGAAAGTCGCCGCCGATGAGCGCTTGGCCGATGACGATGATCTTCCGCAGGCGGGCGCTTCCGGCAGCGGCGATGAATCGATCGATCTCTCTTATCAGGATGACGAGCCCGTGGCGGCGGACGCCGCGCACGTGGACGAGAGCGATCCTGCCCCGTCGGAACACGCCAGTATTCCCTCGCCGGGGGAACAGGTGCCCGGCCCGCCGCAGATTCGCAAAGACATCGTGGTGAAGCTTCCGAGCATCCTCAAGCCGCGGCAGATCGCGCCGCCGGCGCCCAAGGAACTCGGCGAATATACGCTGCCGCCCTGGGATTTTCTTGCTGACCCTGAGCATGGATACTCCGAGCTCCAGGAGCGATTCGTCCGCGAGAAGGCGGCCATTCTCGAGCAGGCGCTGCGCGAATTCAGCATCGATGCGCAGGTCGTCGAGATCGATACCGGCCCGGTCATAACGATGTACGAGTTGAGCCTCGCGCCGGGCGTGAAAGTGTCGGCGATCTCCGCGCTGTCCAACGATATTCAGCGCGCGCTCAAGGCGGAAACCGTCCGCATCGTCGCGCCGATTCCCGGCAAGAGCACGGTCGGCATCGAAGTGCCTAACGAGCAAAAAGAAAAAGTGCGCATGAAGGAGCTTCTGCAGCTCGCCCCCGAGGCGATGCAGAAGATGGCGATCCCCCTTTTCCTGGGCAAGGACGCCAGCGGCGAGCCGCTCATTGCCGACATGGCGTCGATGCCGCACTGCCTCATCGCCGGCACCACCGGCTCGGGCAAGTCCGTCTGCATCAACACGATCATCATGTCGATCATGTACATGCAGCGGCCGGACGTGGTGAAGCTGATTCTGGTCGATCCGAAGGTCGTGGAAATGGCGCCCTTCAAGGAAGTGCCGCACCTGATGTGCCCCGTCATCAATGATGCCGCCCGGGCCACCAGCGTCCTCGAATGGGCCTGCACGAAGATGGACGAGCGCTACGATCTGCTGGCCGAGGGCGGCGTGCGAAATATCAAGGGATACAACAGCCTCACGCAGGAAGAATTGATCGAGCGCTTCAAGCCCGAAACGCCCGAAGAGGAAGCGCGCATTCCCAAGAAGCTTCCTTATATTGTAATCATAGTAGACGAGCTGGCCGACCTGATGATGACCAGCGGCAAGGAAGTCGAAAGCTTCATCGTCCGCCTTGCCCAAAAGGCGCGAGCGGTCGGCATTCACCTGGTCCTCGCGACCCAGCGCCCGCAGGCGACCGTCGTCACAGGCCTGATCAAGGCAAACATGCCGTGCAAGGTGGCGTTCCGCGTCGCCAGCAAGATGGACAGCCGCATCGTGCTCGATCAAAACGGCGCAGAGGTGCTGCTGGGCCAGGGCGATATGCTCTATCTCCCGCCCGGCGCCAGCAAACCCGTCCGCTCACAAGGCACCTACATCGACGACAAGGAAATCCGCGAGAGCGTGAAGGTCGTCAAGGGCCTCGCCGAGGCGCAATACGAGCCGGAGCTGGTGCAGATTAAGGCGTCCGCCAACGTCGATGAAGAAGCCGCCAAGGATGAACTATTCGACGATGCAGTAAGAGTCGTGCTGGAAACCAAGCGCGGCAGCGTAAGCCTGCTGCAACGAAGATTGACGATAGGCTACAGCCGCGCGAGTCGACTGATCGAAGCGATGGCGGCAGCAGGAATCCTCGGCAGCTACAAAGGCTCACAAGCCCGCGAAGTGAACATCACGGTCGAGGAATGGGAAGCAATGCGCAACCAAGCCCAAACCGACGAGGCGAGCGGAATGACGGTGTAAATCCGCGCGGCGATCAAACGCTCGTGTCTGGATTCTCGACCGTCTTCCACAATTCAACAAACTTGTCTCTGACGAATGGATTAAGTTCGTCCGCAAAGGATCGTGGAATTCGGAGAGCCGAAATCAATTCCTGCACGTCCGCGAGATCCTTTAGACGATGTGGGGCAGTCATTCCTGAGGCAAGCTTAAGCTCGACCAGCGCAGGCAAGCGGAGATAGTGGATGCCGTCTATCTCAACTGCGACGGCCGCCGGATCGGGGAACGCAACGGGTTTGGGCTTTCCATCCCCGGGAAACCCGCCCGTCAGCAAAAACTCGATGCGTACGCCGGTTTCGACGTCCCGAAGATTTTTGCTTCCAGCGAACGGTGTGACATATCCAAGTCCTTCAAGATTCTCGTGCGCGGCTTCCCAACCCGCTGGCGTAATCAAGATATCGACGTCGGCGGTTGTGCGGTCGTATCCGTGAGCGACGAGAGCCATTCCCCCGGCAACGGCGTGCGGAATATTTAAGGCGGCCAGTCGCTGCGTGATCGCCCGGAGCGTCTGGTGGACGGGGTCGGTGCGCATAAAGAACTGCCCTGCCTGTTGGACGGCAACTGAACCGCCCTCCCGCATGATGGATTCAAACTCTCGCATTTGCTTTGACACATTAAACCTCTACCCATCTTATGAATCAATTGCCGCGTCGGGATCCAGAAACGGACGAGCGGCGTCCCAACCGTAATAAAGGTCACATGCCGACTAGCATTGCACCCAATTTCTCCCTCGCCTTGACCCACCTCAAACCGGCGGCATAATTCAGCGGCTTAGCCGGGTTGTTTCTGATCCGTGGCTGTTTCCACGATCCTCCCGCATTTTTCCTCGTATCGAAGCTTATTCGTGGATACTGCGCCCTCTCTTCCTGCCCGTCCTGTTGACAAGATTCGCGCTACTTCCGGTTGGAAGGCGCTGGATTTTGCCGGCGTGTGGCGCTATCGCGATGTGCTGCTGGCGATCGCCGGCCGCGATGTGAAGCTGCGATATAAGCAGACATTTCTGGGCATCGCCTGGGTGCTCCTGCAGCCGCTGCTGGCGGCGGGTATCTTTACCTTCGTCTTTGGTTTCATCGCCAAGATGCCCAGCGACGGGAAGCCTTATTTCATCTTCTCATATGCCGGCCTGCTGGGGTGGAATCTGTTCAGCAACACCGTGACGCGCACCAGCACCAGCCTGATCTCCAACTCGCAGATGATCAGCAAGATCTATTTTCCCCGCCTGGTCTTGCCGTTCTCGACGGTGCCTTCGACGCTGCTGGATTTCGGCGTGTCACTGGGAATGTTTGTTGTGTTCATGCTGGTTTACCGGCTGCCGGTGGGATGGCCGCTGCTGCTGTTTCCGGTGTGGCTGGTTTTGCTGCTGATGCTTTCGTGCGGCGTGGGGCTCTGGAGCAGCGCGCTGTCTGTCAGCTATCGCGATGTTCAATATATTCTTCCCGTGGTCATGCAGTTCCTGCTGTACGGAAGCCCCGTCGCCTATTCGCTAGCTTACTCCCTATCGAAGCTACCGCCGCATTTGCGGGTGTTTCTGAATCTCAATCCCCTATCGAGCCTGCTTGAAGCGATTCGCTGGTCGCTGCTGGGATCAGACTCGCCGGATTGGCGGTTCGTCGCTTATTCCGCGGCGGTTTGCATCCTGACACTCATCACCGGCGCATTCATCTTCAAACGGATGGAACGTCAATTCGCGGATGTGATTTGACCCTCGCACAAGTGGCCGGTGTTAAGAATCTCCGCCTGCAAATCCTGCGCAAACCCGTCCCGCCGGCCATATAATCGCCCGTTGCAAGGACGGGCACTTGGCCAACGGCACCTTCACATGTCCGCGTTGTTTCTTCACAACGCCGCTCAGGGCGGCAATTAAATTCTGCCCGCGCTGCGGCTTATCTGATGCCATCGAGGCGTCGCGCGATACCGCGCCGATGGAGATCACGTCCGGCGGCCGAACATTCACAGTTGAAGATCGGATCGCGATCGGATCGATTGCGAACATTTATCGCTGCCGTTTTGCGGATGGATCGCACCAACTCGAAGGCATCTTCAAAGTCGCGCGCGATCCGCGCACAAATCACCTGCTGGCCAACGAGGCTGATGTCCTGAGACGTCTGCATGCGATGGATGACCAGAAGCGTTATGGCGCTTTTCTGCCGCGAGTTGTGCAGTCCATCGCGATGGGCGATGGCTCTGACGCCGACCCGCGGATGGCCAATATCCTTCAGATGCACCGGGAGATTGCCTCGCCGGACGATCTTTATTCGCTCGATGAAGTGCGCGCCCATTATCCAAACGGCTTGGACGGGCGCGATGTAGCCTGGATCTGGCGGCGGCTGCTGGGGATTCTCGGCTACGTTCACTCTTGCGGCACAGCACATGGCGCGGTGCTGCCGATGCACATGCTGATCGACCCGCGCGATCACAAGTTACTCTTAGTGGATTGGTGCTTTGCCGTGCATGCGGGGCAGGCGGTACAGCGGCCGGTGTCGGTGATGGGCGGCGGATATCTCACGTGGTACAAGCGCGACGGCGCGACGCGAACGCCGCCGACAGCGGCTCTGGATATTGCCTTTGGCGCGCGTTGCATGATCGAGTTGCTCGGCGGCGATCCGTTGGAAGCGAAGTTCCCCGAATCCGTCGAGCCGGGATTACAACGCCATCTGCAAAGATGCGCGGGCGCCGCGTCGGCTTCCAACAACGCCGACGCCTGGCGATTGCTCGATGATTTCAACGGCCTCATCGAAGCCCTCTGGGGCCCGCGAAAGTTCAGGACATTCGAGATGCCGCGCAAGGGTAAATAAGTAGGCAGTAGGCAGAAGGCAGAAGGCAGAAGGGAGTCGGCGGACGGCGAATCGTGGTCTTGGTTTGCTCTGACTACTGCCTACTGCCTTCTGCCTACTCATTCACTGACTACTTATCCAGCAGAGAGGAGCACAAGTATGGGCAGCGGACACTGGTCAGTTTCGACCTACAACGACAAGGCTGTACTTCGAGCAAGGTCCGGCACGGATACATTTGCCTACAGCAGCAACGCGATGCGCAGCGGCGTGCTGCGGCCGCATCAGACGCTTGATCCATCGGGTTTGCAGCTGCGCGAGAGCCGCGACAGCGATGAGCATCCGAACTCCAATTCGGTCATCATCAGCCTCGATGTCACCGGATCGATGGGCAAGGTCGTGCGCGGCATACACGCCGACCTCCCGCGGCTGCACGAGCTGATCCTCGGCCATCAATACCTTTCCGATCCGCAAATTCTTTTCATGGCGGTGGGCGATGCCACCTGCGATCAGGTGCCGTTGCAGGTCGGACAATTCGAATCCGACAATCGAATGGATCAGAACCTGGAAAACATGATCCTCGAAGGCGGCGGCGGCGGGCAGAACACCGAATCATACGAGCTGGCGATCTACATCGCCGCCCGACACACCGCGCTCGATTGCTGGGACAAGCGCCAGCGCAAGGGATACCTGTTCATCATCGGCGATGAGATGGCTTATCAACATGTCAGTGCCGCGCAGGTGAAACGTCTGCTCGGGGAAGAGATCGGCCAGGATATCCCGCTGGCGACTTTGATCGAGGAGGCTTCCAAGCGCTTTCACATTTACTTCCTGATCCCCGGCGGCGCATCGCACGGCGGAGATAAACGCATCGTGGATTTCTGGACGGCGCAGCTCGGAGCCAGCCATGTGATCAAGCTCGATAGCCCCGAGGACACATCGCAATCGATCGCGCTGATCATCGGCGGGAATGAGGGCGTCATCACCGCCGGCGACGGAGTCGAACATCTCCGCAAACGTGGACTTGTCGGTCAGACAATCGACCGCCTAAGCGCGGCAATGGGATGGAGCAAGCCGGACGGTGTAGTGAATCCGCCGCGCCCGCGACGGCTGTGACACGAGAGACGCCCACTCAGAACCCTCTCCCCTGTACTCAGGGGAGAGGGCTGGGGTGAGGGGACCGAT
>DATBDZ010000406.1:0-6063 GCA_036276235.1 Humisphaera sp.
GCTTCTTCGGTGCCAGCGACAATGGTGGGTGAGTCCACCCTACACAGACATAGAACGTCATGCTGAGGTACTCCGAAGCATCTGGGCGAACTGGCCAGATGCTTCGGAGTACCTCAGCATGACGGTTACTTGCTTCCGATAGATTTACCTTTTATTTGCTGATGTGAAAAAAAAAGGCCGGCCAATCGCCTCCCGCAGCGATCGACCGGCTGGTTCCTCTGAACCAACTGAATTTATCGACTAGCGGCCACTGCCGGGTGTGGTGCCGGATGTGCGGCCACCATTGCTGCCGGTGTTGCCGGTGTTGCCCGGGGTGCCTTGGTTACCCTGGCCGCTGCTGCCGGGGGTCGTGCTTCCGGGCGTGGTGGGCGTGCTGTTCTGTCCACCATGTTCGCCCATGATTCGTTCTGAAGCGGTCTGTGCTTCGTTAATGCCGAGCACCGACGAGGCGACCTGATCTACCTGGCGAAGGTGATCCTGCAGATGAGGCAGCGTCTGCTCACAATATTGCTTGAGCTGTGAACTCTGAGCATTCTGCGCGGCCCATCGGTATTCCATGATGTCTTTGTGGTGATCGCCGACGTTGCAGAAGATGTATGCGCGATCCAGCTCGGCTCCCTGCTTCTTCTGGAACTCCTGGAGCTTGGCCTGCTGAGCCGGCATGAGACCGTTCTCGAGCGTGACGCCGGATTGCTGCGCTACCTGCCGAAGCTGCTGTTCTGCCTGCTGATGGTCTTGTGCCAGCTTCTGGGCCAGTTCCTTCACCTGCTGGTCTTGCGACCGCTGCTGGACATATTGGCTAAGTTGGATTTCAAAATTGTTTCCCGAGGATGCCGCCTTGATGAATTCCTGCTCATCCTGCTGCGTGACGCGCTGCTGGGACATGCGGTCCCGCTGGCCCGCGCCCGCTGTGCTTTGACCCTGGCCGGTAGCACCTGGCGTGTTTCGCTCCTGTGTCCCGGACCCCGTGGTTCGTTGTGCTTCCGACTGAGCCGACACTGACGATGCGACGCCCAGCGCTAAGCCGAGCGCGGCGGTTGCTGCGATTACTCTGTTGATCATTTTTGGGTTCCCTTAAAATTGCTGGATGGATGAAGAGTTGAAGTTACGACGATTTCGTTGGCGAGATGCGGATCTTTACTTTGGCGTTTCACCTCCTTGTGTCGTGTCGCGGGAGCACAACTTGCAATTTCAGGCTGGGCGGAATGCAACGGGCGTACCTCTTGATATGCATGAAGCATTTCGCGGCGGCGTCAACCGCGAGCATCCGATGAGGCAAACCCTCGACAATCGCTCCCGCACGATTTTGAATTTCCGGCAGCACGACGCTCCAGGCAAAAATCGCGACAGACTGGCGCGTCTTGCCGAACATGCACGACAGCCGGTGGACAATTGCATTCAAAAATGAGAGATAACGGATCAGATGCCGACGAATGTTGATGAAGTTATTGCGCGGATTCTTCGCCTCTTCGATGAGGATAAGTTTACCGAAGCGCGCGCGCTGCTGACGTCGATTCGCCATCAGATTCACCCGGGTGTGTACGAGTACAACGTTGCCCTCATCGTTGCGCGGGTCGGGAAGATGCAAGAGGCATTGGAGCACTTCGAACGGGCCATTGCCGAATGCCCAAACGACCCCCGGTTTCACTGGGGGATGAGCCTGGCGGCCCTGGCGGCCGGCAACTTCGAGCGCGGCTGGAAGGAATTTGAATGGCGCCTCAAGCTGGACAACGGATGGCAGCGCGACTTCCTGCAGCCGCAGTGGACCGGCCAGGAAGATCTGACCGGCAAAACGATCCTTCTGCACGCTGAAGGCGGCTTGGGTGATGCACTGCAGTTTGTCCGGTATGTGCCGATGTTCGTGCAGAAAGCGGGGACAGTCATTCTCGAATGTCAGCCGGGCTTGGTACCGCTGTTCAGTGGCGGATTTCCGGGCCTTGCCAGTGTCTATCCGCGCGGGCCGATCGTGCCGCAGTTTGATTATCACTGTCCGCTGCAAAGTCTGCCGCGCGCGTTTGGAACGACGCTCCGCACGATCCCAAAGAACGTCCCGTACCTAGCCGCGCCGGCGGCTCGCCTCCAGGCCTGGCACGAAAAGCTCGGCCCGCCAACCGGGGCTCGGGTCGGCCTGGTCTGGTGCGGAAGCGGCAACCGCCAGCCCAAGCGCTCGCGCACGCTCGCGACGTTTGCGCCGTTTAACTCTGTCCCTGGGATCGAGTTCCACAGCCTGCAAGCCGGCCCCGAAGCCGCCGAGGAGCGGCCGGCGGGCATGACCGTCATTGATCATGCCGCCGAGCTCACAGATTTCGTCGAGACGGCGGCTTTGGCCAGCCAGATGGATCTGATCATCTCGGTCGATACCAGTGTCGCGCATCTCGCCGGCGCGCTTGCGCGGGAGACCTGGGTGCTGCTGGCATGGGACCCGGACTTTCGCTGGCTGCGCGAGCGCGACGATTCGCCCTGGTATCCCACCATGCGCCTGTTTCGCCAGGCGAAATTAGTCGAACATTGGGACAAGGTCGTCGAGCAGATCGTCAAGGCGTTGGGCAAATGGATGGCCGCGCGAAAGAATGTGAAGTGAATCGCATGACCAACCCGCCCATTGATAAGACCGCCCAGCTGCTCACACAGTATTCCAACGAAGAACGATTTGCCGAGGCGCTGCAGATTCTAAAGACGCTGCGCGGCCGCCTGCCCGAGCACGTGCTGGCGTACAACGAGGGATTGCTATGCCATCGCATGTGCAATTTGAGTGAGGCGATCCGGCTGTTTGAACGATCGATCAAGCTGGAGCCGAATGCTCCGATGGTGCATTGGACGTACAGTCTGGCGCTACTGACCTCCGGCAATCTTCGGCGCGGCTGGGAGGAATTTGAATGGCGATTGAAGGCTGCTGAACTGCGATTGGGCCGCACATTTCCAAAGCCACAATGGACCGGCCGCGAAGATCTGGCCGGTAAGACAATCCTGCTGCACACCGAAGGAGGCTTCGGCGATGCGTTTCACTTCCTGCGTTATGTCCCGATGGTTTTAGCGCGCGGCGCGCGCGTGCTGCTGGAATGCGAGCCGAGTTTGTTTCCGCTGTTCAACGCATATCCGGGCGTCGCCAGCACACATGTGCGCGGGTCGGCGTTGCCGGAGTTTGATTACTTCTCCGCCCTGCAAAGCTTGCCGCGCGCATTTGAGACGACACTGCGGACGATCCCGGCGACGGTGCCATACCTGTGGGCGCCGCCGGCGCTGGTGGAATCGTGGCGCGATAAGCTCGGCCCGCCGCGCGGGCTGCGGGTGGGCCTCTCCTGGTGCGGGAGCGCGATTGCCTGGCCGAAGCGCTCACGTACGCTGGCGACCTTCGCCCCGCTGGCAAAGGTGCAAAACGTCGAGTTCCACAGCCTCCAAATCGGCGCCGAGGCGGCCGAGCCGCGGCCGCCGGGCATGGAGGTCGCCGATCACGCGCGCGATCTATCCGATTTTGCACAGACCGCCGCGCTGGCCAGCAGCATGGATTTGATCATCTCGGTTGATACCAGCATCACGCACCTCGGCGGCGCGCTGGGCAAACCGGTCTGGGTAATTCTCCCCAAAGATCCGGATTTCCGCTGGCTCATGGATCGAACGGATTCCCCCTGGTACCCAAAAACGCGGCTCTTTCGCCAAGCCCGCAAGTCTACCGGCTGGGAGGAAGTCGTGGGCGTAATCGCATCGGAATTACAAAAGGCTGCTTCCCAATTGAACGCCGGCATCGGAGCGGTTTAGACGTGAGTAACTTTTATTTGCGGCGACATTTGGTGAGGAAGGCATTCAGATCGGAATAACCGTCATGCTGAGGTACTCCGAAGCATCTGGCCCATTTCGCCAATCCAGCCAGATGCTTCGGATTACCTCAGCATGACGGGGTGCGCGTTGCGGAAAATTCAAACGAAACTCGATCTGCCCCTCCGATGCGGTTCGCTACGCTCAAGCACTGGGCGCTTCGGGCGGGCCCGCCACTTTTCCATTGGTTTCGGGGGTGCAAGCACCTATAATGTCAATATCTACTCCTGGCTCGAAAGGAGACAGCGATGCGGTTCCCATTTATGTTTGCCGGCCTGGGATTGGCAATAGCCTCTTTCTGCGCAGCGGCTCCTCAGGATGCCGCCGCGCCGCCGATGGCGAGCGGTGACAGCATCATGGTGCTTCCGTTCACGACTGCACCCGGCAGCAAGAGCGCGTGGATGGGGAAGGCAATCCAACAGAGCCTCTTCACGGATTTGGTACAGCGGAGCCGTGCGCACGCCATCGCCCCGCAGGGGGAGCCGCCCGCTAATCAGAACGATGCTCTGCGGGCGGCGCGCGATGCAAAAGTCTCGATGGTCGTTTTCGGAGACGTGCAGGAATCAGGAACGGATGTCCGTATCACCGGCCAGATTCTCGACGTAGCCACCGGGAACGTGCTGGGCGCTCTGAAAGCGACCGGGCCGGAAGCGAGCTTATTCTCACTGGAAGATGCGACGTCGATGCAGGTTTTGCATGTCCTGCCGGCGGCATTGCTTCCCCCGATGCAGCAGCAGCCCGCGCCGATGCAGCAGCCCGCGCCGGTGCAGCAGCAGCCCGCGGTGACGCAGCAGGCACAGCAACCCCAGACCCAGCCGCCGCCGAATTACGATTACTACTCGCAGCCGGTGACCTATTCACCGCCGCCCGATCAGTATGCCACCTACAACTATTACGGCGGCGGTGATGGATACGGTTACGGCTACGGCTCGTACTATGGTCCTTACGGGTACGGGTATGGTGGCTACGGCTATCCGTATTGGGGCTACCCGTACTTCGGCATCGGTGCGTCGTTCGTATTCACCAATGGCCACGATCATCACGATGACCATCACGACGGCAACCATAATCATAACGATGGGTCCCACGGCAACAGCAACAGTTGGAACGGATCCCACAACACGGCTGCCGGTCACAGCACCACTGCTCACAGTGGCACATCGGCGGCGTTCGCCCACTCGGGCGGCGCGCAGAACTTTTCATCGCGGTCCGGCTTCACCTCTCCGTCCAGCTTCGGCTCTCACAATGCTTCTCTTGCCCGAATGGGCTCCTCAATGGGCCATATGAGTTCATTCGGCTCATTCGGTCATGCAGGTGGCGGATCGATGGGCCACATGGGCGGCGGCGCAATGGGTCACGCAGGAGGCGGCGGCCATCGCTAATCTGTGATCACTGCAGCGCCGGTGAGCCTGACTCGAATGCACCGGGCAGCTCGTCGATCAATCGATACCCGACTCCCGCTTCGGTGAGTAGATATTTCGGCCGCGCCGAATCGGCCTCGATCTTCTGGCGGAGTTGGTTCATGTAGACGCGAAGGTAATGCGTTTCTTCGCCGCTGCCTGGTCCCCACACTTCGCGCAGCAGTTGGCGGTGCGTGATCACCTTTCCCGCGTTCTTCACCAGCACGCTGAGCAATCGAAACTCATTAGGCGTCAGATGCAGCACCTTGCTCGCGACGCTCACTTCGCGCGCCGCCAGATCGACGCGCAGATCGCCGACGGCAAAGAGCGGATCGCCCGACTCGCGATTGGCCGATGAGGAATGCCGCAGCGCCACGCGCACGCGCGCCAGCAGCTCGCCGACGCCGAACGGCTTGGTGAGATAATCATCCGCACCCGCATCCAGCGCGACCACCTTGTCCTGCTCCTTCCCGCGCGCCGAGACGATGATGATCGGAATCGCCGACCACTCGCGCAGGCGGCGGGTGACTTCCAAACCATCCATATCGGGCAAACCCAGATCAAGCACAATAAGATCCGGCTGGCCAACTGCAGCGTGGCGCAACCCCTCTTCGCCGCGCGTTGCTTCGATGATGTTGTAATCCTGGCTGGAAAGCGTAACGCGCAAAAACTTCTGCAACGCGGGCTCGTCTTCGATGATCAGAATGGTGGGACGGGGTTCGGACATTGGGGTAGCGTGAGGTGCGGAGGTTGGTACGTCAAATCGATTTGCAATTTGCGATTCGGGGCGCTTCGCATTCTCCCTCTCCCCTGTACTCAGGGGAGAGGGTTGGGGTGAGGGGACGAACGC
>DATBDZ010000407.1:0-10804 GCA_036276235.1 Humisphaera sp.
CCAATGAAACATGCAACGGGAGTAAATGCAACGAAATGATTACGAAAACGTTTCAAAAGGTTTCATCGAGGGGTTCCGAGTTTCCGGCTTCGGGTTTCAGGTTGGCGACCACCGATTCCCTCTTAACCTGAGACCCGAAACCCGAAACTTCCTCCAATGCAACGTGCAACCATTGCAGATGCAACCGATTGGTGCGAAAAACGGTTCAAAACGTTGCAAGGCCGAGGCAACCGGCGGGGGCTGGCTCTGCCGGCGCTCGGTTATTTGAGAAGGTCTCGCAATCCTCTTCACGCGAGAACTCGGCAGGCTACTCAAAGAAAGACATTGCCTGCAGCCGCTCTTCTAGATCGCGGGAGCCGCCGCGCACCAATCGCGCCACGCGCTTCGGTACAGGCTCTCCAGCGACCGCGCGAAGCGCGGCTCATCTGTCAGCGGCGACTGATTCATCCTCGCGCGAAGTCCGCCGCGCAAGGCGGCGAGGCGCGTGAGATCGCCCGCCAGGTCGATCGCCTTGCGGACGTATTCTTCGCCTGATGAGGCAATCAGATCGTGCAGGCCGAGATTTGACAGTAGTGTGACGCCGGCGCGGCCGACGGGCATTCGCCCTGAGAGGGTGATGAATGGGACACCCATCCACAGGGCGTCGAGGCTGGTGGTGCCACCGCCGTAGGGGAAGGGGTCCAAGACGATATCGATCTGGTTGTAGAGCGCGAAATAGTCCGCGCGCGCTTGATGGCTTACGAGCGTCACCCTCGCTGGATCGATGCCGGCTTTCGTGACGCGTTCGCGGGCGGAGGCGTTGGCGTCGCCGCCGGGGACGTGGAGGATCAGGCGGGAAGCCGGCAGCGATTGCAGAATTCTGCTCCATGTTTCGATAACTGAATCATTCACTTTCGCAAAGCTATTCAGCGAGCCGAAGGTGACGAAGCCGCGCGAGGAGGCCGGCAATGCGTCGACCGGCGGCGCGAGCGCCGAGGGGCGATAGCACCAATAGCAATCGGGAAGGCGAAGAAGCCGCTCGGTGAAAAATTGTTCGTGCAGGCCCGGTGGGCTCAAGTGCGGGTCGGTGATGCATCCATCCATCGCGGTCATCCCGCTGGTGCCGCAGTATGCCAGATAGGTGAGCTGCACCGGCGCGGGCTTGTAGGCGAACATCGCGAGGCGGTTGTTCCGCATGTGAAGCGTGAGATCGACCAGGATGTCGATGCCATCCTCGCGAATGAGCTGCGCGAGCTGATCATCGCGCTGGCCGGCGGTGATCCGCCAGGCGTCGCAATGTTGTTGCAGCCGCGCGCTCATATCGTCCGATTGCGCAACGTCGGCATAGCAGAAGACTTCGAACGCCTCGCGATCGTGATGCTCGAGAATCGGCTCCATGAACCACCCGACGACATGATTGCATAGATCGGGCGAGACGTACCCGACCCGCAGTCGCCGGTCGGGTGAGCGATCGTTTGGGTGCGGCGCAATCTGCCCGCGCAGCGGTTCGGCGAACTTTGCCCCCCAATTCAGATGCTCGGCGAATGTTTGCTCCTGCGAGCTGTCCGGATCGAACTGCATCGCATAAACCAGATTGCTGTGAATCTCACGCTGCGAAGGATCGATCGCGACCGCCTGGCGAAAGGCCGCCACCGCCTCGCCGATGCGGCCGGATTCGCGCAGCGCACTGCCAAGACCGTTATAAGGATCGGGGAAATTTGGCCCGATGGCGATCGCCTTGCGATACCAGTCGATCGCCTCATCCGGCCGCCCCTGCTGGCGAACTATCAGCGCCATGTTGGCATATGCACTCGGATCGGCCGGCCGCAGCCGCAGCGCTTCGCGAAAGATCGCCTCGGCTTCGTCGAGCCTGCCTTGCCGCGCCCGCAAGACAGCCGCGCTGGTGGCAATTGCGCCCAGATTGAGCTGCGCGATCGTATCGCCCGGCGCGTGGGCCAAAACCTGCCGACAAATCGCCTCCGCCTCGCGCATCTTTCCAGCGCGCATCAGCTCGACGACCTGCTCATTGGCCAAGGCAACATCCAGCGGCATGGGCACGATTGTACGCGCAGCTGGAGATTGAGGTATCCGAGTCAAGCGCGTCGGGATAAACTTATGAACATGCGGACGAGGATTTTGAATGTGGCGATGATTGTTCTGGTGGCTGCTTTGCGGGGATCGGCCGCCGACGTGCCGCCGGATGTTCAAGCCGCCGTCGCCAGCATGTCGGCCGATGGATTGATGTCTCACATCAAAGTACTCGCTTCCGATGAATTCGAAGGCCGCGCGCCGGGGTCGGCGGGCGAAGAAAAAACAGTCAATTACCTGATCGATCAATTCAAAAAACACGGGTTGCAGCCGGGCAATCCGGATGGGTCGTTCATTCAGAATGTGCCGCTTGTCGGGTTCACCGCACAGCCGAAGGTTTCATTCAAGGCCAGCGACAAATCGATCGACCTGAAATTTCCGGAGGAGGCGGTCGTCTGGTCGCGGCATTTTGTGCCGGAGTTGAAAGTGGAGGACTCGCCGATAGTCTTCGTCGCTTACGGCGTCGTCGCGCCAGAATATGGCTGGGACGATTTCAAAGACGTGGACGTGCGCGGCAAGACGATCGTCATGCTCGTCAACGATCCGCCGGTGCCTGATCCGAACGATCCTTCAAAACTCGATGATAAGATGTTCAAGGGGTACACGATGACCTATTACGGCCGGTGGACTTACAAATTCGAGTCTGCCGCCGCTAAGGGAGCCAAGGCCGCGATCATCGTGCATCAAACCGGGCCGGCGGGATATCCGTGGGGCGTGATCATGATGAGCAACGGCCGCGAGAATTTTGGCATTGATGTCAGCGATCCCACCAGCGGCCACGCGGCGATCGAAGGGTGGATGACGTTGGACACCGCCCATAAGCTCTTCGCCGCCGGCGGGCAGGATTTTGACACTCTGAAGAAGGCGGCGGTCAGCCGCGATTTCCGGCCGATGCCGTTAAATGTCAAGGCGAATTTCGATATCAAGAGCACCGTCCGCAGGATCGCGTCGAAGAATGTGATCGCGAAAATCGAGGGGAGCGATCCGAAGCTCAAGAACGAATACATCGTTTACACCGCCCACTGGGATCATCTGGGGCGCGACGCCAGCTTGCAGGGAGATCAGATCTTCAACGGCGCTTCGGATAACGCGTCGGGAACGGCCGCGCTGCTGGAACTGGCCAAGGCGTTCACCAAGGTAAAGCCGAAGCGCACGATCCTGTTTCTCTCAGTGACGGCTGAAGAGAAAGGCTTGCTTGGCTCCCAGTATTACGTCTCGCATCCGCTCTATCCGCTGACCAAAACACTGGCAAACATCAACATCGATGGTGTGAATACGTGGGGCCGCGCCCGTGATGCCGGCGTGGTGGGAATGGGCCAGTCCACGCTGGAAGACATCCTCGCGCCACTTGTGGCTTCGCAAGGCAGAAAACTCGTTCCCGAAGCTGACTCCGGCAAAGGCTACTACTTCCGCTCCGATCACTTCGAGTTCGCCAAGGGCGGTGTCCCCGCCCTTTATCTCGACAAAGGCACCGACATCATCGGCAAGCCGCCCGGCTATGGCCGCGCGATGCACGAGCGGTACACCGATCGCGATTACCACAAGGTCAGCGATGAGATCAAACCCGAGTGGGACTTGAGCGGCGCGGTGGATGATCTGAGCCTGATGTTTCAGGTGGGATACATCGTCTCTCAAGGCGATTCATACCCGCAGTGGAAGGAGGGCTCAGAATTCAAAGCGCGGCGGGATGAGATGATGAAGAAAGCCGGAGGATGAAGTGGCACGGGCGTCCCGCCCGTGATTTTTGGTCGTCGGCAAAAGAAAACACGGGCGGGACGCCCGTGCCACGTAAGATGAGGAGTTACCAAATGTCTGATCAATCTCAACCAACCGAGCAGACATCTGACCGAATCACCGCCCACGGCGATGTCGCTGCACTCACACCCGAATCGCTCAACGGCTTGCGCGTCACCGAACCGCACAAAAAGGCGGCGGGAATGCCGGCGGTGGCGCGGGCGGCGCAGTATGCCTTCGCGCATGCGGGAGTGGCTCGCACGAGCCGCGCGCTCGCGCAGCTCAATCAAAAGGGGGGCATCGACTGCATGAGCTGCGCCTGGCCCGAGCCGGACGGCGATCGCAGCTTTGCCGAGTTCTGTGAAAACGGCGCCAAGGCGCTGGGTCATGAAGCCGACAAACGCAAATGCGGGCCGGAATTCTTCGCGCAATATTCCGTCGCGGAACTGTCGAAACAAAGCGATTACTGGCTCGAGCAGCAGGGGCGGTTGGTGCATCCGATGGTCCTTCGCGCGGGCGGCAGTCACTATCAGCCGATCGATTGGGACGATGCGATCAAATTCATCGCGAAGGAATTGAACAAACTCAGTTCGCCCGATGAGGCGGTCTTTTACACCAGCGGCCGCACCAGCAACGAGGCGGCGTTTCTCTACCAGCTTTTTGTCCGCCAATACGGCACCAACAATCTCCCCGATTGCTCCAACATGTGCCACGAATCCAGCGGTACCGCGCTCTCCGCCGTCATCGGCATCGGCAAGGGGACTGTCAAGCTCGACGATTTCGCAAAGGCGCAGGCGATCTTCATCCTCGGCCAAAACCCCGGCACTAATCACCCGCGCATGCTCACGACGCTTGAAGTCGCCAAGAAGGCCGGTGCGAAGATCGTGGCGATCAATCCGCTGCCCGAGGCGGGGTTGCTCGGATTCATGAACCCGCAAAAGCCGCTGGGCATGCTCGGCAAAGCCACGCCCCTGGCCGATCAATTCCTGCAAATCAAGATCAACGGCGACATCGCCTGCCTCAAGGGAATGATGAAGCGGATGTTAGAGATGGAGGATCGGCAGCCCGGCGCGGCATTCGATTGGGACTTCGTCAAACGCAATACAGACGGCGTCGAAGCGCTTCTGGAAGATATTCGCGCCGCATCGTGGGATTGGATCGTCGAAGACAGCGGCCTGACGCGCGGGCGGATCGAGGATGCCGCCGATCTGGCGATCCGCTCGCAGCGCATCATCGTCTGCTGGGCAATGGGATTGACCCAGCACAAGAATTCCGTGCAGACGATCCAGGAGATCGTCAATTTCCTGCTGCTGCGCGGCAGCATCGGCAAGCCGGGCGCCGGCGTCTGCCCCGTGCGCGGGCACTCCAACGTGCAGGGGGATCGCACCATGGGCATCTGGGAACGCCCGAAGCCTGCGTTTTTGGATGCGCTGCAAAATCAGTTCGACTTTAATCCGCCGCGCCATGATGGGTACGACGCCGTCGAATCCGCCAAGGCGATGCACGAAGGAAAAGTAAAAGTGTTCTTCCAGCTTGGCGGCAACTATCTCTCCGCCATGCCCGACACGCTCTTTCTTCAGGAGGCGCTGGCAAAGCTCGATCTCACCGTTCGCGTCGGCACCAAGCTCAATCGCTCCGATCTGGTGACCGGCAAGCAGGCGCTGATTTTGCCGTGCCTTGGGCGATCGGAGATCGATCGCCGCGGGTCCGGCGAGCAGTTTGTGAGCTGCGAAAATTCGATGGGCGTTGTGCAGTCGTCGCAAGGCCGCCTCGAGCCGGCGGACGATTCGCTGCAAAGCGAAATCGCCACGATCTGCGCGCTGGCTCGCGCGACACTCGTCACGCGCTCAAAAGTGAAGTGGGAAGAGTTTGCCGAGAACTACGATCTGATTCGCGATGAGATTTCCCGCACGGTTCCCGGCTTCGAGAATTACAACCAGCGCGTGCGCGATCCCGGCGGCTTCTATCTGCCCAATGGCCCGCGCGAGAACCGGTACAAGACCGACACCGGCCGCGCGCATTTCACGGTCAACCCGATTCCAACGCGCGATCTCCAGCCCGATCAACTCGTCCTGATGACGATCCGCTCGCACGATCAATTCAACACGACGATCTATGGCATGCACGACCGCTATCGAGGAATTCACAACGAACGCCGCGTTATTCTGATGAACGAGCAGGACATCGCCGCCCGCGGCCTCGCCGCGCGACAGACCGTTGATATCACCAGCCACTACAACGGCCAAACCCGTCTCGCGCGGCAATTCATCGTCGTCCCCTATCCAATCCCCAAAGGCTGCTGCGCCGCCTACTTCCCCGAAGCGAATGTGCTGGTGGCGATTGATCACACATCAGACAAAAGCAACCAGCCGGCGAGCAAGTATGTGGTAGTGACGGTGAAGGCGGCGAACTGATGCCCAACCGAGATCAACGCGCCTGCACCGCGGCCGACACTTCGATTGCACAAACCGGGTTGTCCCGTTTTTACAAGTTTGGGTCGCAATTTAGCAAGACTGCTTGACGGGCGGCGCGTATATTTCCAAACCGTCATCGGGCATCGCATTGCCCCACACAATTCAACACCCTGACGCCGGATGTTCCGGCGCGACCTCGTGCCGCGGGCGGCACGAGGTGTTTTATTTGCCAGCCACTTGCGGCTTCGCGGCCGCCAGCGCCAAATCAACCGAATCAAAAAGCTCAAATAATTCCGTTAGCTTAGCCCGGCGAAGCGCATCCAAAACCAATCCGCTGGCACAAGCAAGACGCACCAGCGAGTGATGCCGCGTCCCGCCGCGCAGTGCGACCAGCAGTCCCATCCCCAGGCTGGAAATAAACGCCAGGCCCGCGAGATCCACAACAACCAGCGGCGGCCTCTGCGCGGCCACACGGTTGAACGCGATTTCGGTCGCGTCCATCTTCAATCCCATTTCGGCGCGCAGGCACACGACGATCGCCCCGGTGTGATTGATGACTTCAATTTCCAAAGTTTCCATTGATTCGCTCCCTGCGCACACCTGCCAGAGATTCTCTGGCACGAAGACGGCGGGCAATGCCCGCCCTACGTTTGATCTTTGCGCGTAGGGCGGGCACTGCCCGCCGCGTTTTCAGAACAGATGCACTCTGATGCGGGACGCGATCGTGACACACCCGGCGCTATTTCGAGGTGGCGGCTGTCTTCTTACCGGCGATTGCATCATCCACGTTCTCGCAAAATTCAAACAAATCCATCAATCGCGCTCGCCGCAGCGCGTCGATCGCCATCCCCTGTGCGCCCGCGATGCGCATGATCCCGCCCGGGCCCATGTCTTTGCGGAGGGCCAGCAGCAGGCCGATGCCAAGGCTCGAGATGTACTGTAGCTTCTCCAGATCGACGACCACCAGTGCCGGCCGCTGCGCGGCGACTTGCCTGAAGGCGACATCGACATCCTCCATCTGCAGGCTCATTTCACCAAGCAGACGAACAATGAGGGCGGTGCCGCGTTTTTCGATTTCTACCTGAAGTGGTTGCATTGAATTTTCCTTGCCGAGCCCGGGCTTTAAGGATGCATTAGAAAGAAGAAGGAGCCCGGACGCAAATCGTCCGGGCCCGCTCATGCCGTTCCCTTCTGATCCACTCTTCTTCCCCGGTACTCCGGGAGGCCCGCGTCTTGCGCAATCAGCCCCCACCCTAACCCTCCCCCGGAGTACCGGAGGAGGGAACAGCAGACGCACACTTCCACCTATCCTTCACGCAGTCGGCAGATCGTACTTCGGTCGCCGTGCGCGGTCGCGCCAGGCGTTGGCCTCGGCGTCGCCGGGGAATTCCCATTTCTGCGGGTCCCACTTGAGCGCGCGGCGATGCCAATAGGTCAGGTTCATGATGTGGCAGACCGCCACGCTCCGTGCGCCGACTTCGATGCCGGTGACCGGCGTCTTGCGCGTCTTGATGCACTCCAGCCAGTCCAGGTGATGGTCGTTGTTGGGCGACTTGTAAAGCTGAATGTCCGAATCGCGAATAGGATCCTTCAGGATCGTATCCGGCTCGCTGACGATGAATGAGCGATTGACAAAGATGCGGCCCTTTTCGCCGATGAAGAGGATGCCGTTCGTTTCCTTGGTGTGACGTAGCGTTGGCTGGGTTGAAGCGGGCTGCGTTGCCGGCGCGGCTGCGGCGCCAGTGGCACCGGCGCCGCGGCCCTGGCCTGCGCCGCGTCCCGCTCCACGTCCGCCGCGGCCTCGGGCGGGGGCTTCCCAGTGATCGCCTTCCCACACCGTTCCGCCGATGTGCGTGACGGGGATGTTGTCGCCGACCGGCGTGTGGCCGTAGATCACCTGCGCGTTATACAGATCATCCGCCTTCTCCGGCGGCCGCGCGGCGGTGGGGCCGGCTTTGTCCATATCCAGTGCCCATTGGACGATGTCCAGATGATGCGCGCCCCAGTCGGTGATCATGCCGCCGGAGTACTCGATGTAATCTCGCCAACCGGGGTTGAACGGATACTGGCCCGGGTTGTCGGTCTGGCGGCAAAGCACATCGTTGTAATCGCGCTGCGGCGCCTGGCCGAGCCAGATGTCCCATTCGATTCCCTCGGGCGTTTGCTCGGCGGGGAGATCGCAGAATTTGCTCGTGACGCCCGGAAGGCCGATGTGGATTTCCTTGATCTTTCCGATGCGGCCATTGCGCACATATTCGCAGGCCTGGCGGAACGGGCCGGTTGAGCGCTGCTGGCTGCCGGTCTGGAAGACGACGTTATATTTGTTGACGGTATCCAGCAGCAGCTTCGCCTCGTGCAGCGTGAGCGTGAGCGGCTTCTCGCAGTAGATGTCCTTCTTCAGCTTGCAGGCTTCCATCGAAACCGCCGTGTGCCAGTGATCGGGCACGGCGATCAGCACGGCGCTGATATCCTTGCGATTCAGCAAATCCATGTAATGCACATATTCATCCACGGAAGATTTCCGCTCGGCGGCGGCGTAAATATCCGTCACCTGCTTCTTGGCCCGAGCGCGGCGGCCGGTGTGAATATCGCTCACCGCCAACACCTCAATATTCGCGCGACTGGACAGATTGGTGACATGGCCGCTGCCTTGTTTGCCGATGCCGATGAAGCCGAGCGTGAGCCGCTCGCTGGGCGCGGCGACGCCGCCGCCTCCGAGGGCGCGGGCAGAAATAATCGTCGGCGCGGCAACGGCCAGTGCAGCCCCCTTCACAAAACTTCGACGCGTGATAGATCGGCGGTTGTGCATGTTCGGTCCTCGTGTTGTGGGTGGAATCGTCCGTTCTGAGAGTTCATACACCGCAAGGTGCAAATTGATGAGAGCAGGATGTTTCACGTTGGCCGTCGTTTGATATGATCCGTGTGGCGGCAATCACCACGGAGTTTTACTTGTCCGGAAAAATCGTTGGCTGGGTGGTCGGCATTCTTGCGCTGACGGCGGGAATCGTCTGTTGGTGCGCGCTGCCGCTGATCTGGGACGGGGCGTTTCAGCTTTCGGTGACATTGCTCCGCCAGCATCCGTTCGTTTATCTCACGCGGTTTCACACGCTGATTTTGTGGCAGCCGACGGTTTGGGCGAGCCACTTCACTGACAATCCCTGGATCCTCCAAGCGATCTATGGGTTTCCATTCATCATCGCGCCGGCGGTGAGCATCGCGGTGTCGTGGTGGATCGTGCGCAAGCAGGCGCCGGGGCTGATTATCTGGGCTATCTTCGGCGTCGCCGCCGGCACATTGCCGGGGCAGGTCTTCATCATCAACGACAGCATCTGGCAGCAGACGCTGTTCTGGCCGATCTTTTTGGCGGTGTTTGTCGATATCAACGCGAAGCAGTTTTTCGTCCTGTGTTTGCTCGGGATGTTTCAGTTTGTGCATCAGATTGGCTTGCCGCTCTTCGTTGGGGCGAGCGCGGCGGCACTGATCCTGGCGCAATTCGACTACGAGAATCGCCCGCGCTACCTGCGGACTGCAATTTTCATTGGAATCCTGGCGCTGGCGGCGCTCCTCAAGATCATCATCACCAATCACATCAAGCAATTTGAAGACACCTACGCCGAGCAGGAATTCTCCTGGTGGAAGGTGCGCGAGAAATGGCAGATGGCCGTGCTCGGATATCCGCTGGCCGGGCTTATTTGCGCCTGGATCGCGGCAATTTGTTTGTTCGTTTGGTCAACGGCGCGAAAGGAACTGAATCGTCGGGCGCTGGGGACTTTCGCAATCGTTCTCATCCTGGCGATGGGAGGAATTTGGATCGTCTGGGCCGCCGATGGACATCGCTGGTACAAAGCGCTCGACTATCGCCGCTGGATTCTGCCGCTCACGCTGCCGTTCTTTACGCTGGCGTTTCTTGAGGCGTGTGCGGCGGCGCGAAGGCGCGCTGAAGGTGGGACGGGGTTTGACGTCGTTCAGCTTGGACAAACGCGCGCTGCGATTCCCTTAGGCTCCGCCTTAGCGGAAGCGGGACCCCGCGCCGAGAACAACACGTCCGCCAAGGCGGACCCTACGGGAATCGTCCAAAAGCGACGTCGTCTGGAGCCCCGCGCGGTTTGCGCAATTCTGCTGGCTCTGATATTCGGCTCCGTCTTAAGCATACAGGGACTCGTCTGGTCTCGAATGCTCAAGCAGTTTGTGCGGCAGATCGATGCGTCGCCGCGGCTGGTCACGCGGCTGGATTCGATCGAATGGATTCGCGAATCTCCATTGGACCACTGGGGAAGTTGCGATGCGATCACGTTACTGCAAGGGAAGGTGCCGCGTAGCATAGTGGTGACGGATGAGCAGTTTAGAGGATTGCTGAAGGTGCCGGCGCTGGTTCCGAATCAAGGGTGGTTTCCACAGAAGCGGCGCAAGCCCCCGCCACCAGGGCCGCGCGGCTGGTACGATTTTCGGCCCTTCATGAAGAAACTGGCGGCAAGCGGAATGGCGGATCTCCAGACACAGCCGAGCGCGAAAGAGTGACGCCGATGTTGCGCGGATGTCGCGGCGGGCAGTGCCCGCCCTCCGCGCAACGCGTTCTCGTAGGGCGGGCA
>DATBDZ010000408.1:0-5057 GCA_036276235.1 Humisphaera sp.
CGGAGTACCTCAGCATGACGCTTCTGAAAACGTGGATTGGGAGCGAAAAGTGTGCGTGCCGAAGGACCGGACTTCGTTCCGGGCGACCCCGGCGAAACTGAATTTCGTAGGGTGCGCTTTAGCGCACGCGGCTCGAGCGCCGAACGGTTTCCGCGTGTGCTAAAGCACACCCTACGTAGAAGCCGGAGAGCAGCTCACCCCAGTGATAGCCGTGCCCGGAAGGGCCGGACTCTGTTCGGCACGGGAATCGGATACTGTGCTAAACCGCTAATCAGCAACGTTTTGCGATCTATTTAAACTCCTGCGTCATTTTGCCTTCATTGACATCATCGAGCGAGCAGGACTAGGCTATTGCCCTAGTAACGCCGAGTTCGCGTCGGTTGACGCGGAACGGGGAACCCACTTTGTCGGAAGACTTAGGTCGTCCGGCACGGGGCGAAGGGATGGCCAACCGCATCCCAGAGCACTTTCAGGCTCCAGCCCGTCAGCTAACCCCGTAGGCTTTTGAAAGGACATATGCATCTCTCCGCTGATGGGCGCGGCAAGCCTGCCGCGCTTTCTTTGCTTGCTAGTGAAAGACCCCGAAACGTAGGCTGGAAACAAGCCGCCGGCTTGCTCTTCGGCGATTGGGGAACCAGCCGCCTTTATGTGCTGGGGCTGGCCTTCTTCTTCGCGCAGCGATCGAGTCTGTATCTGATCATGGCGATGAGCGGATTGATCCTGGCGGTCGGCTGGGCCTACTCGCAAATCTGCCGCATCTATCCCGACGGCGGCGGCGTCTATACCGCCGCCAAGCATCGCAATCAGATGCTGGCGGTGGTGGGCGCGCTCCTGCTGTTTGCGGATTACGTAGTGACGGCGAGCCTTAGTTCGCTGGATGCGTTTCGGTATTTCAATCTGCCGCAAGGCGGGCCGCTGCTGGCGCTCAGTTCGCCCGGCTTGTGGGCAATCGTCGCGATCGCGGTGATCGGGTTCTTCAATCTGATGGGCCCGCGACACACGGGCGGCGTCGCGCTGGCCGCCGCCGTGGGGATGGTCCTCATCACACTGCTGATCACATTTGGGGCGCTGCCGCAGGTGAATTGGCACGAGCTGCCCAAACAGGTGGGCGCTGTGCATGAAAAGCCGATCGTGCTGTGGACGCAATTTGTTGCGATCGTGCTGGCGCTATCCGGGGTCGAGGCCATCGCCAATCTTACCGGCGTGATGAAACGGCCAGTTGCAACGACAGCGCGCAAGGCGCTCTGGATCGTCGCGATCGAAGTCGCCGTTTTCAATATATTGCTTGCGATCTGCATGGTCGCCAGCACGAAGCTCCAGAATAGCGATGCCGAGAAATACAAGGACGACATGCTCGCGTTCCTCACACGCGCCTACATCGGCCCGTGGGCCGAGCTGGGCGTGCGAGCACTGGGCGGCATCCTGCTGCTGTCGGCGGCGAACACCGCCATCACCGACATGATCTCGATCCAATACCTCATGGCGCGCGACGGCGAGCTGCCGCAAACGCTGCAAAAGCTGAATCGATTTGGCGTGCCGTGGGTGCCAGCGCTCGTCGCGGCGAGCGTGCCGATCCTCGTGCTGCTCGTCAGCCATGATCTGGAACGTCTGGCCGAACTGTATGCGATCGGCGTTATCGGCGCGGTCGCGATCAATGTCACGCTCTGCGCGATTCATCCGCGCCTCCGCCGCATCAAGCGGCGGCTGCCGATGATTCTCCTGGGCCTGCTGCTTTTGGCGATCTGGATCACGCTCGCTCTCACCAAGCTGCACGCGCTGGCGTTCGTCGCGACAGTGATGGTCGTCGGCCTGATCGCCCGCGCCGGAACGAAATTGTGGCAAGGCCGCAGGGGCGAGCGTGTGAGCCTTCTGCGCCAGGCGATCTACGAGCAGCTCACCCCCGATGCGCTGGCGCGCCCCAAACTCCTGCTGGCAACCTACGGCTCGGATCGGCTTGCCCCCGTTGCCTTTGAAGAGGCAAAGCGATCGCACGGCACGCTGGTCGTCTGTTTCATTCGGCAGGTCGCGCTCTCCTACAAATGGGAAGGCCGCCCGCTCAACATCGACACCGACCTCGCCGCCGTCAAAACCTTCGCGCGCTACCTAGAGCTAGGCCACGAGTATGGCGTCCCGCTGCTTCCCGTCTACGACGTAGGCCACGAGGCGGCAGAACTGATCGCCGAAACCGCGGCGATCTACGGATGCAGCAAAGTATTGATCGGTACCAGCCGCAAGGGCGCGCTGTATCATCTGATCAAAGGTCACTTCCAGCGGCGACTGGAAACGCTTCTGCCGGAAGGAATCGCCGTGCGCGTGGTCAACCCAGACGAAGCCCACTTCGCGGCTTCGACGCCGCATTGGCAGGGGGCGTGAGCGATTGCGGACCTTTGTTGACCATTTCCGAGCGGACGGAGATCCGGTGCTTCCGCACTCGGCTAACAAGAACGAACTTGCAACTTCCTTCCTGATAGCCGAGTGCGGAAGCACCGGAATTTGCGTTCGCGCAACACTGCTCGATAGTCGTCTCGGGTAATTCAGGTTAAATTGCTACCGTGAAGATTCTTCTGGTCGAGGACGACCGAAACACAATCCTCTATTTGCAGCAAGGTCTGGCCGAGAACGGATTCGTCGTCGATGTGGCGGGCGACGGAAATACCGGGCTGAATCTTCTTCGCGCGCATGAATATGATCTGGTGATCCTTGACGTGATGCTGCCGGGGAAAGATGGGTGGTCGGTTTTGCGGGAGGTGCGGGCGGAGGGGCGCGAGCTGCCGGTGCTGTTTTTGACGGCGCGCGATGGCGTTGACGATCGCGTCAAGGGATTGGAATTGGGGGCCGACGATTATCTGATTAAACCATTCGCATTTTCGGAATTGCTGGCGCGGGTGAGGACGCTGCTTCGCCGCGCCAATCCGCCGCGGCAGGATGTACTGCGGGTGGCGGATCTGGAGATCGATCTGGCGCGGCAGAAGGCGACCCGTGCCGGCCGTCGCCTGGAGCTTCGGCCCAAGGAATTGGCGCTACTGATTCTCTTCGCGCGTCGGGCCGGCGAAGTGCTTTCGCGCACCTACATTGCCGAGCAGGTCTGGGACATCAATTTCGAGAGCGATAGTAATGTGGTCGATGTTCACGTGCGGCGGCTGCGCGCCAAAGCCGACGATCCATTTGAGCTGAAGCTCATTCACACTGTTTGGGGAGCGGGCTATGTCCTGGAAGACCGCTCCTGATGCGCGCAAAACTTCGGCGCGTGCGCTTAGCAGGCAATGGAGCCTTGCCGCGCGGCTGGCGGCCGGATTTACCCTCGCGGGTTTTGCGCTGCTGCTGATCACCTGCCTGCTGCTTTATCTTGCGCTGGCAAGCAGCCTGGATGTGGAGGATCGGGAATACCTGGGCGAAAAGCTTTCGACGCTCGATGGACTATTACAGGGCCGGCCGGGCGATCTGGATGCGCTGCGCGCCGAGATTGAGCGCGAATCAAAGCAGCACTTTTATCCGCCGGCGGTCATCCGCGCGATCGATGCCTCCGGCGCCGTGCTCGTCGAGACGCCTGGAATGTCGGAACAGCTTCCACGATCGTTGTTTCCGGCTCCCCTTCCTTTTTCCGGCGGCAGGTGGGGCTACGATGAGATCATCGGATCACAAGGACGGTCGTTCGGCATCGTGACGGTCACGTTGAGTTCGCGCCAGCCAAACGGACCAATCACCGTGCAGATCGGGCTGGATGAATCGCAGGAGCAGGTGTTGCTGGCCCGCTATCGGCGCTGGCTCTGGCTGGCGATGGGCGGCGGGTGGTTCATCTGCGCCTTCGTCGGCTACGCGATCGCCCGCCGCGGACTGGCGCCGATCAAGCGCATGGCGGCAACGGTTCACACCATCGGCTCGGAAAACCTCAACGAGCGCGTCGATCCGGCGGGATTCCCCACCGAACTCTCATCGCTGGCGCAAACTTTCAACGGCATGCTTCAGCGCCTGGAAGATTCGTTTAATCGGCTATCGCAATTCTCGGCCGATATCGCCCACGAACTGCGGACGCCGATCGGCAACATGCGCGGGCTGGTGGAAGTGGCGCTGAATCGCTCGGATTTGCCGCCCGAGGATCGCAAGCTGCTCGGCCCATGCATGGAGGAATGCCAGCGCCTGTCGCGGCTGATCGACAATCTGCTTTTCCTGGCGCGCGCACAATCGCCGCAGACGCGCATTAACAGGCAGAGCGTGAATCTGGCGGATGAATTGCAAACGGTGCGGGAGTTTTATGAAGCCGCCGCGACGGAGGCTCATGTGAACATTTCGGTGGCCGCGCCAACCGATCTATCCGCCAATCTTGATCGGCTCCTGATCCAACGGGCACTGGGAAACCTTGTCGAAAATGCGCTGGCGTATACGCCGGCCGGTGGGGCGATTGAGTTGATCGCCGCCGTTCGCGATGGCTCGCTCTGCATCGAAGTCGCCGACAGCGGGTGCGGCATTCCCGCGGAAAACCTGCCGCGACTGTTCGATCGCTTTCATCGCGTCGATCCGTCCCGCTCCAAGCATACGGGCGGCGTGGGCCTGGGTCTGGCGATTGTCAAGGGGATTTCGGCGCTGCACGGCGGGACTGTTGAGGTGCTGAGCCGCGTCGGCGCCGGATCGTGCTTCACCATGCGATTGCCGCTTGAAGGTGCGGACCCGCAAGTTTAACGCCGCAAATGACAGAAATGTAATTTCGATGTCACGATGAGATCAGATGAGGATCGTAATCTTGCGGCATGAATCGGCATGCGTTCAGTCTGATCGAGTTGGTCGTGGTCATTGGGATTATTGGATTGTTGCTGGCGTTTCTTCTGCCCGCGCTGGAGAAGGGACGCGAGAATGCGAACAACGTGAAGTGCGCGTCCAATCTGCGTACCCTCGGGCAGGCGTTATCAATCTACGCCAACGAAAATCACGGCCAGTATCCGCGCACGATGTACATCCCCGGCCAGCCACCGACTGCCGGCACCGGCGGCGATGCGCCCGATGCATTTGTTAGCGGCGGGCCTGCCGCCAACGATATGACCGCGCCGCTTTATCTGCTGGCG
>DATBDZ010000409.1:0-7656 GCA_036276235.1 Humisphaera sp.
ATCGAGCAGATGTGTTCGACGCCCAAGCTGTTTACTTCCACGAATGAGTCGAACGCGGCCATGCGCGCGCTATTGGAAACGCTTGATTATCGCCGCAGCGGCTATATCGAGAATCTCGATGTCGGAGATCCGGAACTGATTTATTTCAAGCACTTGGGTGGGAGGCGCGATGGTGGGTGAATTGAAGATGGATTAAGTCCGCTCCCCCAGCGGATTCCACTGGCGTTCCAAGTCAGTGACCTCACCATGCCGTTCGATCGCTCGATACAGCTTCCAGTAGCCGAAGATCTCGTTCTTGACGATCGGGTCGTTGACGACGTCATCAATCGAACGCCCGCGAAACGCCAGCACGCGGCTCAGCGGCCGGCGAAGCATCACGTGCTCGGTCGGCGTACCCATCCGACCTCGGCGATGAAAAGAACGCAGGCCCAGCCAGTTCAAATCACTCATTGCTCTTGATTATACGCGCTGCTCGATTGATACGGCGCGAGAAGAAAATATCTTGCGCGAAGCGCTGGGAGAATTCATGCCCTCGTTGCACTCGTTCACGGCGTGAAGAACGGGTGTCGAAGCACGAACGACCCTCGAAGCGCTGCGCGTGTTCGCCACGCCGGGAACGAGCGACAGCGAGGGCCCGGATTCTCCTCGCGCTGCGTGTCGAACAGCGACCGTAGTCACCCTTGCAAAAACGGCAATTCCGTCACAACCCCTCGCCGCATGCTGCCTTCGGCGGGGATTGTTACGACACTTCCCGGCGTGATGATTTGCTTCTTCACAAAGCCGAGGCAGATGGCGGCGTTGGAGAGGATCGGCGAGACCGTGCTGCTGGTGATGCCGCCGATCTGGTTGCCCTGGTCGTCATGGATCATGGCTCCGGCGATTGGCAGTGCCTCATCGGCCATGCGGATGCCGACGATCTGCCGCGCAACCTGCCCGCGCGCGACCATTCGCGCGACGATCTCCTGGCCCAGATAGCAGCCTTTGGTGAGGCTCACCGCGCGCTCAAGCTGGCCGGTTTCGGAAGGGAGGACGGAGTCATCGAAATCGATCCCGAAGATAGGCCGCCCGCCTTCGATGCGGCAGGCGTTGTACGCCGCCCAACCTGCGGGGCGCAGGCGGCGCTTGCCAAGCTCCGGCGATTGACCGAATCGCTCGAGCAACTCTTTCCAAACGCGCTCGGCGGCTTCGCTCTCCACTACCAGATGAAATCCGGGAACCGAGCAGACATCATCGCGCCAGATTGTGACCAATCCCGAAAACGCTGGCGGCGAGATAAATCCCGCCCTACGGAGCGTTTCTTCATGTAGGGCGGGATTTATCCCGCCGCCAGCGCTGATAGAACCCAGCTGCGCTAACTGCTCAACGGATGCTCCAAGCTCCTCAAGGATTTTCGGCGCGCCCGGCCCATGCAGCGAAAGCGTCTGCAACGATCCGACGCGGCTGGTCATCTTCACCTGCTCGCGAAAAATGAATTTATCGAATGCCGCGCGCAACGGCTCGACCATTCGCGCGTCCATATCCAGCAGCATCCGATCGCCGGTTTCGATCGCATGCAGATCGGCGACGATCCGCCCCTTGGTGTTCAGAAAGAACGCATAAACGCCGCTGCCGGCGGCCAAGCCGGTCTTCTTTTCTTTGTCCCAGGTTTTGTTGGTCAGCAGATTATTGAGGAAGGCAAAGCGATCGGTCCCGCTGATTTCCAGGATGCCGCGCTGCGGCTCGTCGAGCAGAGCCGCCGACTTGCGAATCGCCGCATACTCCGCCTGCGGTTCGCCGAAGGTGCTGACGATCTGCACCTGCGCATAAGCCTGAAACTCGGCTTCCGCCTGCTGATGCAGGTTGAGGAGCGGATTAGGAATCGAAACCGGCTGCACGCTATCAGGCATGTCCGAAGCTTATGCGCGATTCAATCGATCGGCCAGCCAATAGGAAGGCCGCGGCTGTGTAGGGTGGGTGTACTCGCCCACCAGTCGCCGCTCGTGGTGGGCGGGTACGCCCACCCTACAAAAAAGGAGCGGCGGGATAAATCCCGCCCTACGAGAATCCGTCTGCATCTGTCTCCACTGACAACTGGCAACTGACAACTCATTCACTCTGAATGATGCACAAACTGCTCATACAGATGCGCATACTTCCCGCCGCGCGCCAGGAGCTCTCGATGCGTTCCGCGCTCGATGATTTTCCCCTGGTCGATCACCAGGATGCAGTTGGCTTTGAGGATGGTGCTCAAGCGATGCGCGACGACGAACGTCGTTCGTCCGGCCAGCAGCTTTTCCAGCGAGCGTTGGACGAGAAGCTCGGTAGCCGTATCGACGGCGCTGGTGGCTTCATCCAGCATGAAGATTCTGGGGTCGGCTAAGAACGCGCGGGCGAAGCAGATCAGTTGCCGCTGGCCCAGTGACATGTTCGCGCCGCGCTCGCCGACGTCGCATTGATAGCCGTTTTGCAGGCTGGAGATCATGTCATGCGCGCCGATCGCCTTGGCGGCGTTAATCACTTCCTCATCGCTCGCCTGCGGCTTGGCGTAGCGGATGTTGTCCATCACGCTGCCGGTGAACAGATAATTCTGCTGAAGCACCAGGCCCGTCTGGCGATGCAATGAATCGCCGCTGACCAGGCGAATGTCCTGACCATCGACCAGGATTCTTCCCTGTTGCGGCTGATAAAAGCGGGCGATGAGCGAGATGATGCTGCTCTTGCCGCTGCCGGTCGCGCCGACCAGCGCGATCATCTGCCCGGGAGCGGCGTCGAAGCAGACATCGTGCAAGACCGGGCGATCTTCCTTGTAGCCAAAGGTGACGTGATCAAACATGACATGCCCGACGATGCGGCCCAGCGGTTTGGCCTGGCTCACATCCTGCACGTCCGGCTTCAGATCCAGGAGCGAGAAGACACGCTCGGCACTGGCCATCGCCTGCATCAGCATGTTGTACCATTGGCCGAACGTGGTGATCGGGTTCATGAACCAATCCCAATAAAGCGTGGCGGCGACCACCGCGCCCACGCCCTTGCCGACCGCGAATTTGCCGCTCACGAGCAGATAAGCACCGTACACGAGGATGATGATCTTGCCGGCGAAGCGGATCAGATCGAGGACAGGCTGATAGAGGCCGTTGATGCGGGCCATCGTCACGTTGTTGGAGGTGTTGTTCTCCTGCAATCGATCGAAGACGCCCAGGTTTGGAATCTGGCGATTGAACGCGGTGACGACGCGCATGCCGGTGATGTTCTCGGCCATGTTGGTGGAGACGCGCGTCCACCCCTCGCGCACGATCTGCCACTGCGCCGCCGCGCGGCGAAGGTAGATGCGATTGGCCCAGATGAGGATCAGCCCCAGCCACGCGACGGAGAGAAACAGGCGCACATCGGTTGCCGTCGCCAGCATGATGCCGGCGACGATCATCATCAGCAGGTTGGTGACGATCACATGCATCCCCCAGACGTTGATCTCGCGCATCGCGCTGATATCGCTTGTGCAGCGGCTGATGATCCGCCCCAGCTTCGTGCGATCGTAATAGGCCATCGAAAGGCGCTGCAATTGCTCGAAGAGGCGTTGGCGAAGTGAAAACTGCACGCGCTCGCCGGCGGCGGTCATCACGATGATCGTGAATCGTTGCAGCACGATCGCGCCGCTGAGGCACAAGGCCCAGGCGCCGATTGTCAGCAGCACATGACCGATCGCGTGCTTCGTCGTGGGGTTTCCCGGCAGGACATGTTTCTGAAAGCTTACACCGTAATCGATGATCCACTGCATGAACTTGGGCGAGAACATCTCCAGAATCGTCATGCTCGCGCCCAGTGCGACGCCCAGCGCATACTTCTTCTTAAACGGCACGAGCAATCCAAGCACGCGACGGAGCAGGACGCGATCGATCGGCCGATAGCGCTGCTCCTCCTCTTCGCCTAAGGGCGGAAGTGGAATTGAAAGTCCCGGCCGAGCGGGTTTCTTGCGGGAGCGATTGAGAGCGATTGTTGACAAATCTTGCCTTGCCTGGTTTAGCCGCCCTGCTTGCAGGGCGCGATTTGCGGGACGCAAAACCACGGGCGAGCCGCCCACGAAATAAAGGGGACGCACATCTTTTTAAAAGATGTGCGTCCCCTTTTTAGTCCGCTATCCGATACAGATGCACATCGTACGCCTTAAACTCATCGTCAAAGCTGCCGTCTTTGCTTTTGATCTGGCGACTTTCGCCGATCACTTCCACTGATGCGCCGGGCTTGATGCCCTGCACGGCGAAGGTCGCCGTCGTTGGGCCGTTGCGCATGCCGACGGAAAAGACGTACGTTGCGCCATTCGCATGTTTGGCCATCGCATCGACTGGTACTTTTTCCTCGCTGCTCTTCGGCTTCACGACATCGATTGTGGGACTGTTGAGCACCGGGGCTAGATCGTGGATTTGGCGATTGATCGCGGTGACTGCCGCCACCATGGGGGGATCATCCAGGAGCGCGTGTTCGTCGAACTTGGGCTTGAACTGATGGACGAAGTAGACTAGACCCGTCGAGCCGTGGATCAATGACATCCAAGCCTCCGCGCGCACCTGGTGCGGCGTCGCCTGGCGGTCGGCGTTATCCACATGTGTGCATTCGATCACGTTCCATTGCATCTTCTTGCCACCGGTCCATTGATGGATGCGATCGACGCCTTTGGGGACAAGCCACAAATAGTCTTCGGCATTGGGCTTGGGGAGGCTGGCGACGGGATAGATGTCGTAGCTGATGATGTCGCCGCCCTGGACGTAGATCGGATAATCCTCCGGCTTGCCTGCCGAGCCGCGGCCATTCCATTCATCATTGGCGACGCCCTGGCCCAAGCCCAGATAGATCGGCCGCGTTGGATCGATCTGCTTCATGCGATTGTAATCATCGACGATCTTCTGCGGCCTGGTCGGCGGCCCATAGCTGCGCCGCCCCGTCGCCGGGTCGCGAACTTCCTGCGCGTTGTCCGGCTCATCGGGCTGCATCCAGCCGACGATCGTCGGATCATCCAGATGCTGCCGACCTACGCGATTTTGATCGCAGATGACGGACATGCCCGCAGCTTTCAGTTCAGCAAGCTGCGACTCCGTCGGCCCCTGCCACAATGCCATATAGATGTTGAATCCCGCGGCTTTGTAGCGCTCGGCTTGGTTGGGGCTTTGCAGCCATACCGCGATCGGGAAATAACCCGGATCGGAAGGCGGGCCGTTTTTCCACTGGGCGAAGCCAGTAGGTTCGGCGGCGAATGCTCGAGAAGCAACAAACGCGAGACAGCAAAGAACGTACAATGTGGCACGGGTTTTAAACCCGTGCAAACGCCGCGACGCTGCAAGTAACTTGCATTTGCAAATCATTCTGTCCTTCCACGTCGCTCGTACGGGTTGAAAACCCGTGCCACATTTGGGCACTTACACTTCTTCCACCGTCGCCGCGTCTTCTCCCGCGGGAACTGGCACCGCGCCGAGATTGCGCAGCCGATGCATCCACGAAGGATGCTCGCCCTCTTCGGGGATGCTCTCTTCGCCATACAGCTGCACGGCGGCGATGTCGCGGTAGTGGCCGTCCTGCTGCATCAGTTGATCATGCGTGCCCATCTGCGTGACGCGGCCGCCTTCAAGGACGATCACCAAATCCGCGCGTTTCACCGTGCTGACGCGATGCGCGATGATGAACGTCGTCCGTCCCTGCATCACGAATCGCATGCCGCGGCGGATGAGGTCTTCGGTTTCCGGATCAACCGCCGCCGTCGCATCGTCGAGGATGAGAATGCGCGGATTGGTGAGGATCGCGCGCGCGATGGCGAGGCGCTGGCGTTGTCCGCCGGAAAGCGATGAGCCGCGCTCGCCGAGGAGCGTGGCGTAGCCGCTGGCGAGTTGTTCGATGAACTCGTGGGCTTGCGCGAGTCGTGCCGCCGCTTCGATGTCGCCCTGGCTGATATTCGGCCGGCCGTAGGCGATATTCGAGCTGACGGTATCGCTGAAGAGATATGTCTCCTGAAACACAAACGACACCTGCGTCCGCAGGCTTGCGAGACTGGCATCGCGCACATCCATGCCGTCGATGAGGATGCGCCCCTTGCCGGGGTCGTAGAAGCGCGCGATGAGATTCACCAGCGTTGTCTTCCCCGCGCCCGTTGGCCCGACGACTGCCACGATGCTGCCGCCCGGTACCTCAAAGCTCACATCATGTAATACGGGCTTGGATTTGTCGTAGCCGAAACTCACATTTTCAAAGCGAATAGCGCCCGGACCCGGCGGAAGCGGCTTCACGGCTTTGCTTTCAGGCACCGTCGGCGGCGCATAAAGCACTTCATACAGCCGCCGCGCTGAGACGATGGCGTTCTGATATTGCTCGTTGATCGTGGCGATGGTTTGCAGGCGATTGAGGATGGCGCCCATTGCCTGCCCCAGAATCATGAAGCTGCCGGCCTCCATGTTGCCGTAGACCATCATGATGCCCGCGACCAGAAACAGCGACAGGTGCGAGCTCATCGCGATCAAGCGAATGATCGGCGTGAAATCGGCGAACAGCCGAATGCGCTTCAGCACGCGCGTCAAATACGCGTCGCAGTTCGCGTTGTATTTGGAAATCTCCTGCTGCTCGGTGGCAAACGCCTTTATCACATGCACGCCGGCGATATTTTCGGTGATGATCGAGACGTTTTTATCCTCCGCCTCCATCACTGCCCGCGCGGCGGGCTGCACCACCTTGCTGAACCGCAAAATGTAAAACGTCCAGATCGGCAGCGGCAGCAGCGAAAGCAAGCCGATCCACGGAGAGATCGTCATCAACAGGATGATGTATCCGCCGGTGATCAGCAGCAGCTCGGTGGACATCGTCACCACCGTTTCGACAAACGCGCGGACGTTTTGCAGATCGCTCAGCGCGCGATTGATGAGCTGGCCCGAAGAGATCGCATCGTGAAACCCGAAGCCGACGCGCTGGAGCTTGTCGTAGATGGCTTCGCGAATGTAGAAGACCATCGTCATGCTCAAGCGCGTGTTGCTGACGACGCGCAGGTAGCGGAAGCAAACATAGAGCGCGACGATGAACGCCAGCGCGAAGGTCTGATCGCGAAAATCCCCGGCGCGGCCGATGAGCGTCCCGAAGATGCGGCCGACGCCAAAATGATCCGGCCAGATCCAATGCCAGAAGCCCCCCGCCTGCTGCGTGATGCGGAGTTTCTGAATTTCGTTGACGACGCGCGCCGTTTGTTTGGTGGTAAGGATTTCCGCGCCGGCCCAGAGCGAAAGCCACAGGCAGGTCATGAAAACCAGCGGCTTGACCGGCCGCAAAAAGCGGAACATCCAGGCGAGCAGAAAGCCGTTGCCGATGCCGTCAAGCGATGGCAGCACGGCGGCGAGCGCGCGTGAGGGCCCCCCTTGCGCCGCCGCGGCATCGGGGGGCGCGGGCTTCGCATCGGATTTGATTGCCTGGGAAACCGCCGACTGTTGCGACACGTGACTCCGCCTCGCGGCCAAAGCCCGATAATCTATCGAAAACCGCCGCCCGCGCCAACAAATGGAAAGCATGGTGAAAAAAGGGGTTACAACTACATCAGTTCGTCACCGGGTATGGGGTGATTATCGGCCAAAGGAACAGATCGGCGGGATAAATCTGCAACCTGCCCGTGGCGCTAACGATGCTGCAATCAGAACCCTCTCCCCTGTACTCAGG
>DATBDZ010000410.1:0-5412 GCA_036276235.1 Humisphaera sp.
GCAGGTTTTTTCTTCCGGATATCGCAATCCGTATGACATTGTGCTGACGTCATCGGGCCACTTCTACACAATCGACAATGGCTCAAACGCCGGCTGGGGTGGAATTCCGATTGGCAGCGGCGCGACGGTTACCAATAAAGTCAGCGAGCCGGGCGTCACCTATCCCGATCAGCTTCAGCTCATCACGCAAGGTTTTTACGCCGGCCACCCGAACCCCACGCGCGCCAACAAGGCCAATACGTTTGATCCGAGCCATCCGCAGTCGCCGGTGTCGATTGCCGATCCGAAGGAAGGGAATTATCTGATCCCCGGCGCGCAGGATGGGGCGCTGGCGACATTTTCCGATTCCACCAATGGCATCGCCGAATACACCGCGAGCAATTTTGGCGGCGCGATGAAGGGGAATCTGCTGGCGGCGAGCCTCAACAACACGCTCTACCGCATTCAACTCAACGGCGCCGGCACGGCTGTCGTCTCCAAGCAGGCGCTATTCAACAATGTGGACACTGCCCCGCTGGATGTCACCACACAGGGCGACGGCGGCGCGTTTCCGGGGACGATCTGGGTCGCCGATATTGGCAGCGGCGATATCCTCGCATTTGCCCCCAGCGACAACGCCGGCGGGTCCGCCACCGACAGCGCAACGCTCGACGACGACGGCGACGGCTTTAGCAATCATGACGAGCTGCTTAACGGCACCAACCCCGAATCGTCCGCCGATGTGCCAACAGATTACGATCACGATTTTGTCTCGAATCTGCTCGACGGCGACGACGACAACGACGGCCTGCCCGATATCTCCGATCCGTATGCGGTCGGTCCTAATAATGGGCGTGCGACCAATCTCCCGCTCAAGCTGGAATTCGGCAAAGACGGCCTTGGCGCTGGCGGGCTGCTCAACATGGGCTTCACCGGCCTGATGACCAATGGCAAGACCGACTACGCCGCCGAGTTTGATCCTTCGACCTTGACGGCGGGCGGCGCGGCGGGTGTCTTCACGCTCGATCAAGTCGGTGCGGGGACTGCACTCGGTTCTGCAAACACACAGCAGAATGCGTTTCAGGTCGGCTTCAATGTGACGACCGCATCGCCGCAGTTTGTGGTGCATACGAAGGTGCTGGCGCCGTTTGCGGGACTGACGCCGCAGGCGGGCCAGTCGATGGGTTTCTACATCGGCACCGGCGATCAGGATAACTATCTCAAGATGGTCGTCAGCGGAGATCAGGGCGGATCGCTCGAAATCGTCAAGGAAGTGGGCGGCATCGCGACCGCGGGCGCGACGATTTCACTGTCGTTGACGGGTGTCGCTGAGATCAATCTGTATCTGACAGTGAATCCGGCCAGCGGTGCCGTGCAGCCTTCATATACCGTGACGCGCAATGGCGTCGTCGGCGCATCGACCAATCTTGGCGTTCCGATGACCGTGCCTAAGACATGGTTTAGCAACCCGGCGATCGCGCCGGCCGCGGGGCTGATCTCGACGCGCGGCAATGCGCCAAGTTTCCCGTCGACCTGGGGCGCGCTGGAGATCACGCCGCTCACTGTAAGACAGCTTGGCGCCTCGGCACCGAGCGTCGATTTCGGCGCGGCAAGGGTCGGCGTCACGATCAGCAAAACCATCACGCTCAAGAACAACGGCGCCAGCGGCCAGGGGCCGATTGTCATTCAATCGGTTGCGCTCAGCGGCGTTAATCCTGGCTCCTTCAGCACGTCCTTCAACAATGCCAGCCCGGTCACGCTGCTTGCCGGGCAATCGCTCACGCTGACGATCAATTGCAAGCCGACGATTGCGGGAAATCTTTCGGCATTGCTGGTCATCAATCAGAACGGCGCCAACGGCGCGCTCAGCATCCCGCTGTCGGCTTCATCGTCCGCCAAGGCAAGCGTCGCGATTACCTTGAACGGCGGCAATCTGGGCATCGACGCCAGCACCTGGACGCCGGGATCATTTGTCGTCACTAACAATTCGCCGGATGGGCAGAAGATCAATCAGATCGTCATCGATTTGCGCAACTCGCTGCTGCCGGACCTGATCATCACCCCCACCACCGCCGGCGGCGACGATGTTCCCAAAGACCTGACCGCCGACAGCGATCCGGCCGCCGTCGGCCTCGGCACGCACGTCTACGCATTGCCGCTGGACGGCGGGTATCAGATGCTGACGATCAACTTCACTAATTTCGGACCGGGGAAGACCTTCAAATTTTCCTTCGATATCGACCCGGCGGACATCAAGGGTGGCCACTCCCCCGGCCCCAACGGCTCGGGCGGCATCTCCGGCCTGGAACTGACCGGCAGCAGTTGGACCGCCAGCTTCAGCGACGGATCGACGCAAGTCGCCCAGATCTATCGCACGCCCGCCAGCGTGAGTGGCGGGCAGAATATCCTGGAAGCCGGCGCGCCCGCGGCGCCGATCGTCGAGCTATTGGGCGTCGCATCCACGCCGACCACGCTCACCCGCGCCGCGCAAACCGTCCGCATCAACGGCACGCCCGGACAAGCCGTGCAACTGCTGGTGACCGAAGGCGGCCTGTTCGTCAGTGGAATCCCCGGCGGCGGATTTGATCTTCACCCCTACGAAGACAACCGCATCGGCAAGATTACCGAAATCGCCACGAAGATCGGCGCGAACGGCTACATTGATGTGCCGATCACGCTGACTCGCGCCGACGCGAACTCAGGGTTCAATCACATCGTCGCGGTCTTCAAGAGCGCGGATGGACGAACGGGCGCGGTGTCGAATCCGTTGCTCGTGCTATTCAATCCATCGGCGGTCGTTCCGGCGCCGATTTCGACGACGAGCCTCACCCTGATTAACGCCGACACCGGGCAGGCGATCGCGGGTTTTGAGTCAATCGCAAATGGCGCGACGATCGATCTCTCCAAGCTCCCGACCACGCACTTGAACGTCCGCGCCAATGTGAGCAGCGGCACGGCGAGCGTACTTTTTGGTTTCGACACCAACGCGAGCTACCGGATCGAGAACATGGCGCCATTCGCGCTCTTCGCAGATGACGCCAAGGGGACTTATTACGCCGGCACATTTGCCGTCGGCGCGCACACCATTACAGCAACGCCTTTCACAGCCGCCAAAGCCTCCGGCAAGGCGGGAACGGCGCTGAAGATCAGCTTCACGGTGATCAAGAGTTAACCGCACCGCTTTCGGCATTTGGTCTCAGAAACTGTCATGCTGAGTGGCCATGTGCCTGCGGCACACCCGCGAAGCATGAAAGTGTCGGTGTTGGATGCGATTTTGCAAACGACGGTATCACAATGGTTTACGTCGCTCACCCAAAACATTTTCAGAGCAGGTACTCCGAAGCATCTGGCCCATTCGCGCAAATAAGCCAGATGCTTCGGAGTACCTCAGCATGACGGTCTTCGAGAATCACCAGGATCTTATTTGTTCGCATGTCGCTCGTCCCTGCTGAAAATCACGGGCGGGACGCCCGTGCCACGCCCCTCACCCTGCCCTCTCCCCTGAGTACAGGGGAGAGGGTTCTGAGCGCAACCATTCGCGCCAGGCGTAACGGTATGCGGCTTCCAGATTGCGCACATACGCCTGTTCGTTCATCAACGGCGAATCCTGCAGTCGTTGGCGGACCGTCCCGCGAAGTTGTGCGAGGCGGGAAATATCCGATGCGACGCTCGTTGCAATTTCCACGTATTGTTCCGGAGTCTCGCCGACCCACTCGCGAAGATCTAGATTGCTCAGCAGCGTCACGCCCGTTCGCGAAAGCGCGGTTTTCCCGGCAAGCGTAATCAGCGGCACGCCCATCCAGAGCGCATCGATGCTTGTTGTGCCGCCGCCGTAGGGGAAGGAATCCAAGGCAATGTCGATCTGGTTGTACTGCTCCAGGTACTGCTCGCGCTGCTGACGGCCGATCAGGGTTAGACGGTTCGGGTCGATGCCCGCATCGGTAAACATCTTTCGCGCGGCGGCGTTCGCATCGCCCATCGGCGCGTGAACCATCAGCCTTGAATTCGGCACGGCTTGCAACACCGAGGCCCCGAGCGCGATCACCTGCGGATTGACCTTGGCGAAGGAGTTGAGCGAGCCGAAGGTAATGTAGCCGCTCCGCTCGGCAGGAAGCGGGCCGACCGGCGGGCTTGCCGGCGGCGCGCGATAGCACCAATAGCTTTCCTTCAGGCGAAGGAGCTTTTCCGTAAACCATTGCTCGTGCAAACCGGGCGGGCTCATTTGCGGATCGGTGATACACCAATCCATCGCCGAGATTCCGCTGGTGGCGCAGTACGCCAGATGTGTGATCTGCACGGGAGCAGGCTTGCGTGCGAACATCGCCAGGCGGCTGCCGCGCATGTGGAGCGTGAGGTCGATCAATATGTCGATGCGATCCTGGTGGATCAGTTGCGCGAGCTGCTCGTCGCTTGCACCGGCGGTCTGCCGCCAGACGTTCGCATGGCGCTGCAGTCGCGCCGTCGTCTCATCGGGCGCGGCGGCATCCGAATAGCAGTAAACCTCGAAATTTGCGCAATCGTGGCGCTCGAGGATCGGCTCCATGAAAAAGCCGATGACGTGATTGGTGAAATCCGGCGAGACATAAGCGATGCGTAATCGCCGACTTGGATTGCGATCATTTGAATGGGGCGCGATCGTCCCGCGCAGCGGCTCGGCGAACTTCGCCGCCCAGCGCAGATGCTCGGCGAAGTTTTCCGCTGGGTCAGTCAGCGGATCAAAGTGCATCGCATAAATCAGATTGCTATGAGCGACGCGAAAATCAGGCCGCAGTTCAACCGCCTTGCGAAAAGCCGCGACCGCCTCGCTGATTCGTCCCGCCTCGCGCAAGCCGCTGCCCAGCGCGCTGTGAGCGCCCTCGAATGCGGGGTTGATCGCGATGGCGCGCCCATAGCATTCGATGGCTTCGTCGATTCGCTGTTGCCAGCGACAGACGCGGCCGAGATTCACGTAAAGTGCCGCGTCGTCGGGACGAAGCCGGATTGCCTCGCGAAACGCCGACTCGGCTTCTGGCAGCTTCCCTTGCTGCGCGAGCACGGCTCCGAGGTTCATCATCGCCGGCACGAAGTCCGGCTTGAGGCGAACTGCTTCGCGCAATGCCGCTTCTGCCTGAACGCTTCGGCCCAGAGCCATGAGAGGTTGGCTGAGATTGAAATAATCCTCCGCGCTAGCGCGGCCCAGCGAGATTCCCCGCCTGATGAGCTCGATCGCCGTTTCATGCTTGCCGACACGGGTCGCGATCATGCCAAGATAAATGTGCGCGGCGGCATCCTGCGGCGCCGCCTGAAGAATAGACCGACACTCGGCTTCCGCCTGGGCGAGATTCCCGGCCGACAGCAGTGACGCAACACGCGCGTTGGCTTGTTGAATGGCTGTGGGCGTCATGCAGGCTCCGCCCTTGAGCTTGAGAATTCTTCATCGTGGCACGGGTTTGT
>DATBDZ010000411.1:0-5947 GCA_036276235.1 Humisphaera sp.
AACGCTTCGCTCTTGCTGATGTCGGCCGAGTACAGCCGACGCTTGCGGCGTACTGCAAGACCATGGGTTGGAAACCCATGCCACTAGGAGGACGCTTGTTGAGTACAACAAGCCATGGGCTGGAACCGCTGGAACCCCATGCCACTTGAGTGGCGCTTGCGGCGTACCGCAAGCTCACGGGCGAGCCGCCCGTGCCACAAAACCGCTCGCGCAAATTCTCGTTTGCCGCCATTCCCCTACCGTATCGGGCGCGGCATAATATGTGTTGATCGTCGCCGATCGCATTGGTCGGCGCACCAACCCATCCCTGTTACGGGAGACCTCATGCGCGGTGCCTTTGGACTTGTGTCGTTACTGGTTGTCGGGGCGATTATCGCCCTGCTCTTTGCCAAGTACTCGATCCCTGCCGCACAGGAGGGAAAGAAAGCGCAGGACCAGGTGCGGCAATACAGCGGCCGCGACGATGACGGCACGCCGGCCGAGCGAACGATCAAACTGGATGCGGAGCCGGGCAGTGGTCCGCTGAAGGACCTGGTCGTCCTGAGCGTCACACCGGGCGGCGGAATGGAAAAATTCTACGGCTTGCGGGCCGGCGATAAGATCACCGCCATCGGCGATGTGGATGTCGCAACGCTACTTGCCGGAGGTAATGATCCCGACTTTGGTCGAGAAATGCTCGCCCAGGAAGGCTTCTCGAAGAAGAAGCCGATCACCGTCATTCGCGACGGGCAGACGATGCAGCTTCCATCCGCCAGTGGCGCACCGCTCTCTACCGGCAATCCAAATCCGCAGAACCAGCAGCCGGATTCCTCCGGCGGCGCCAAGCCGTCAAGCCCTCTTCAGGATCAGCTCAATCTCATTAAGGGCGCCGGACAATAACCGCTATTTGGTAATCGGCTCACCCTGCAGCACTTTCACGGTCTGATCGCCGAAGAACAGTTCTCTGGGCTCAACCCCATTGGGCATGAGGAAGATCAGGCCGGTCAGCTTCGGCGGCCCGCTTGGAAGTGAGCTGAAGGGAACCGCCTCATCCGACATTGAATATTGTGCAATAAGGCGATCCTCGCCGCCGAAACTGACGACCGCCCACGCTCCGTATGGGGCGAGGCGTTTGTTGTCGCTGGTTTGCAGCTTGAATGTGTTGAGCTGCTGCGCCCATTGCCACGGCTCGTTGGGCTGGTTGCCGGTGATCTGCAGGATTTGCTGACCTTCGGGGACCGCCAACTCGCGCGTGCTGTATTCGCCCGCGCCGAGCTTTGTCATGCTCACTTTGGGATCGACGGTAAGCGAGCGGAATTTCTTGTCCTGCATCAGGGCGGTGACGCCGGTGGCATCGACGGTGATCATCGCCGACTTGCCGGCGGCATCGGCCGGTACCGCCACCGCGGCGGGCAGCAACGTCGATTTGCTCATGCTGGCGTAGTTGAAGCTTTTCCCGCCGATGCTCGCGACGTTTTGCTGGGCCGAAGTGAAGCTGCCGCGCCCGGCGTTCGGCGCGGTGTTGGCGCGAGCCGTCTGCGTGGCCGCGCCCCGGGCAGGCTGCGCCGCAGGTTGCGGCGTCGTCGCAACAGCAGGCGTGCCCTCGAAAGGTCTCTCCGGCTGTATCACGCCCATCGCCACGCCGTTCAACGCCTTGGGCACGCTGCTCAGCACTTTCGAGCCGAGCGATTCCCGCGACATGCGCTTGTACTCAATGAAGACATTCTCGGCGATTTTTTCGTTGCCCGGCTTTGAATCGCCAAGGAAGCCGTCCTTATCGACAACAAAGAGCACGTCCAGGCCGTGCGTCTGGCCGCCCGTGACATCGATCAGCAGATAATCGTCCAGCTTGTTCAGGAAAACGGTTCCCTTGTCATCGATGATCCCCCACGGATAGTAGTCGGTCGGGACGAGCGCGCCCGTCTCGTCCTTATGATTGGCCAACAGCCGAATCGTCGCGGGGCTTAAGCGGATGAACGATGTTCCCTTGTCCTTGGCCGACTCACTAAAGACCAGGCGGAATTGCAGCATCAATTGATTTTTGTCCACCTTCGGCCCGCCGGACGTGATGGGTGTGCCGTTGGCGGTCATGACTCCGCTCCACTTGGCATGAACCGAAGCATCGCGCACTTTGTTGGGCAGGAAGTCGGCCACATTGAGAGTTTGCAGCGGCGTGATGCTCGCCACGCTCATCGCTGGCGGCCCGTTGAGTGGATCAATCGCGATGTGGGCGGCGTCCGGCTGCATGCCGAGGCGCTGCGCGAAAACTTCCTTGAGAAAATCAGGATGTACGTCAGTAAGCTTTTGGCTTCCGGAAAGAGAGCCGTCGCTTACGTAGCGGACGGTGCCGATGAACAGATCATCGACATACATCGATTTGCGATCGCCTTCGTCAAAAATCCCCGGCTCGTTTCCGACAAGCTCGCCAAAAGTGGAGGCGTCCAAACCGCGCCCGCGGCGTTGGAGCACTGCGGCCCGGTCCTGCACCGCGTAGCGGGCGTATCCACCGGCTGCCGCATCAAATGGCATCTCCTGTGCCGCGACCGCGAATACCCCGACCGCAAAGGCAGCGGTAACCAGCGCCATAATGCCGCCGCCCACTTTATCGATCACCGCCGGAAGCACGATCCCCGCGGGAACCGACTTATCGAAAATCACGCGCAGGATGACATAGAACAACCCAAAAAGAATCAGCAGCACCATGGAGTTGGACACTGCGTTGGCATTGCGCTTCAGGAAAGATTCCACCACCCATTCATGCAGCGAGAAGGCCAGCAGCCCCGAAATGATGGTGAGGATTGCCGCCAGCGTCGCGCTGAAGAATCCCTGGATGTAATTGAAGAAGCCGATCGCCAGCACGAGAACGCCACACAGAATCATGAAAATCATTGCGACTTTCCTTATCAGAGCATTGGGAATCCGAGTTCACAACACACAAAACCCGAACCTCGATCCCGCCTATTTTCGTGCCGGCGCCGGGCGGCGCGGGGCGGCCGCTTCGGCGTTCCCGCCGCCCTGGGCTTCGGGGCTTCCCTTGAGAATCCGAAGAACTTCCTGCACGCTCGTGTCACCTTTTTCAACCAGGGCAAACGCCTCTTCCTGAAGATAGCGCCCGCGCTGCTTGCGGAACGGCTGCGTGAGCGGCTTGCCCGCTTCAACCGCCTGGCGAATTTCGTCATCCACCACCAGGAACTCAAAGACGCCGGTGCGGCCTTTGTAACGAAGATCGTTGCAGAATTCGCACGGGACCGGCCGCCCTTTCGGATCCATGATCGGCTGCGTGCGCGCCTGGAAAAGCTGAGTCACCTTCTCCGGATTCATGTTCAGCTTTTTGAGCGCCGCCGGCTCAGGGGCGTAGGCGACTTTGCACGCCATGCAGAGCTTTCGCAGCACGCGGCCATTGACGATCAGCTTGAGCGCCTCGACCGCCAGATGATTATCGCCCACGAGTCGTCGCCATTGATCCAGCGCTTCGAAGGCGCTGTTGGCCCGCATCTCTACATAAATGCGCTTGCCGCCCTTGGCCGCCTCGATAATCGCGGCGGCGGTCTTGGGGTCCTCGACCTTGTCCACGAGCATCACATTGGGTTCCTGGCTGATGACCCAATCGACCATCTTGAATTCTTCCGCGCCGGTCGCCGCTGGCGCGAGCTTGTTCAGGGTGACGCCTTCCAATTCCTCTTCGGAGAAGCGCTCGACACTTTGGATGAACTGCAACACGACATCGTGTGCCTTGATGACGGCGTAAGAAAGGCTCGTCAGCCCCTGCGACTTTGGCGTGCTGAGAATCACGACGCCCGTGTTTTCGTTGATCGAATCCTTGAGCGTCTTGAGCTGAGCTTCGGTCAAGCCGAGCTTGTCGATCGTGTAATCGAATCGCTTCTTTGGATCGATCAGAATGCGAGCGTATTCGCCGGCTGTTGTACCGGCGGTTTGCACTTTGAGCTCGTGCTTGGTGCCGTCGAAGTTGGTGCGGATCGATCCGGTTTGCGGCTTGCGGCGTTCGTCAATATTCAGCTTGGCGGCATACTTAATGTACGCGATCGCATCGGCCCCAAGCTGCCGATCGATCGGCGTTCCGGAGTAAGTGAATCCATCGACGACATATCGCACCGCCAGCGCGCCGTTTTCCGGCACCAGATCGACCTGATCGGCCTTCTTGAAAATCGGATCGGCCAGCGCCTGCTGCATAGTGTCATACGCGGGGCGGTCGAGCGACTCGGCTTCGGGAACCGGCTCGGGCTTGCCGTCGCGGAAGATCTGAAGCTTTCCGGCTTCGGCCTTCTTTTCTTTCTTTGAGCCGAAGCTTTTGAGCCATGCGTTGAATTGCTTCTTCAGGTCTTTGAGACCGACGACCTTACTGCGCATGTAGAGGTAAACGCCGACCTCTGTGCCAAAAATGACCAGCAGCGCGATGACGCCGAACAAAAAGCCCGGCAGATACAGGAACAAGAAGAACGCGAGAATCAGGCCGGCGAGAAAGCTGACGTTGAAAGCAATGCGAGGCAGGTGGGCGGCGTGGGCATCTTTGTCGGCCCAAGTCATCAGCCGCGCCCAGATCAGCACGACCACCAGCAGAGGAATGACTTTCCAGGGGCTGATGTACCCGCCGAACTGAATATCAGCCATCACGTGCAACCAACCCATCACAACTCCTTGGAGGAGAGACAACCGCCGGGATGTTCACCGCGCAAACCGCAAATACGGCAGCGAACAGGAAGCCCGTCTCCGCACGAACTACAGCCTCCCGATTATTGTATCACTCCGCCCCCATAGCGCGAAGTCCCCCGTGGGCGCGTTTAGCTCGTGTGCTGTGGGCGCCGCCGGTCGCGGTAATCCGAGTCGCCAAGCGCCTGCGCCGAGTAATCTACGAAGACGGCGGGCAGTGCCCGCCCTACGCGCCACTTTCCCCCGTAGGGCGGGCACTGCCCGCCGTGTTTTCCGAGCGGGGTGCCACAGGTCGCGGTACTCCGAGACCTGTGCCTTTCCGCCACCGCAGAAGCGCAGGTCTGCGAGTACGCCGACCGGTGGCACCCCTCTGTCACCCGGGCGCGTCTTACCCATTAAGCGTGATCCGCTCCGATTTCTCCGGCTCGCGCTCTTTAGGCATCTCACCGGTGCGAGGAACGATAATCGTTTCCTTCTCCCCGCCGCGGCGGACGACTTCGATCGTTTTGCCGATATCCCCCGCCAAATCGCGCACGCCCAATCCCCCCACGCTCATGAACAACAAGCCAATCGCTCCAATGATCAGAAACGAATCCAGAATGACGGCGAACACGCGAAACCCGCTCCCCGGCGTCGTTTGCCCGGCGACGTTGTCAAACAAGAAGGCCACCAGCACCGCCCCCAGCGCCGAGTAATACTGCGGCCGATTCTTCACCAGGCTCGGAAAAACCAGACAGACAAAGATAAATCCAACGATAGCGGTAATAACGCCTTGCATAAGCAACCAAGATACCCGCGCGGATGTGATTGGACCAATAGAGGATCATCAAACGACCGATTCAATTTGCCGGATCACCCGGATGACTTAGATCAATTTCGCAGCGATTCCCGCCGCGCGACTTCGATCCAACTCAACCCGTCTTTCAACCCCGCCACAAGGGTCAAGCGCGACTCCGCGCGACTCTGTGCGCGATTTTCGTCCAGTCGCGGCTCATAAAAACTGACGTAAGTCAATCTCGATCCGCGAAGCCGGCAAGCGGCGGAGGGATTGCGAGCTTCTCCCCTTCCGCCGCTCGCCGGCTTCGCGGACCCTCAAACGCTCCCTTCACCTTGGTCGATGCACCGTTTTGAACCAGATTTCGCACCAATCCGTTGCATGCACCACGATCGCACGTTGCATTGGGGAAATAAGGAGCCAGGAGCCAGAAGGATGAAGCTCACGCAGAGGCGCAATGGCGCAAAGAAAATCGATTGGAACTTTACGCCTTAGACTTCGGCGAGCTCAGTCGAGCCGCGCCCT
>DATBDZ010000412.1:0-11843 GCA_036276235.1 Humisphaera sp.
CCCACCCCTGCCCTCCCCCGGAGTACAGGAGGAGGGAGAAATACGAGTCGCCTAAAACGTCACGCACCCGCACGGAACGCGCTCACCCGGTCAATCGTTTACGATGAACGTCTCCTGCACAACGATGCTTCGCATCGCGCCCTCCTTGTACGCCCGCGCACGCAGTGTGACCGGTTCCTTAATCTCGATTGGCTCTCGATATACCGGCGACGATATCACCGGCAGGCTACCATCCAGCGTGTAGTGAATGACCGCGTCCTTCTGTGGCTGCGACAGGACCACGCGAATGCGATCGTGAAACTCCCCGCCTTTGGGCGAAATTTTCGGCGGCTCCAGAACCGTCGGCCCCGGCAGGCTCGCGATCCATTCGCGCAGCACACGCGCGCCCTGCGCATCGATCCGCTCGTGCGCAAGCGGCGGCATGCGCGTGCGATCCGAGGTCTCAATCCGAACCAGTGCCAAGGATCGCCAAGGATCGTGCGGGGAAATGACCTTCGCTCGATCGATCCCCAAATCGATCAGTACCGGGCCATCCAATAGATTTTGCCGAGCCAGCGGCGTTTCATAGCGGGCGTCAAAATTCCCCGCCACGCCGCCGGGGCGGTGGCAGTTGGAGCAGTTCACATCCAGGAAGCTTCGCGCGCGATCTTCGGCCGAGCGCGCTTGGTCATCCGCTCCCGCAAGTTTGGCTAGTCGCTGTGGATGAATGTCCGGCGGCGTTTGGCCGAACAATCCTGCACGGGCCCACAGCGTCAGTTGATTTTCGGCGGAATTTCCCAGTGGTCGATTAAGCTGCCGCGTTTTGACGCCCAGGACCAGTCCCGACACCGGCGTGTGACAAACGCGGCAGTCCTCCATGCCAGGAAAATACCAGCTCTGCGTGCGGGCGCCGGTTCCGCGCCCCACCTGCACTAAAGCCGTGAGCGGCTCGGTCACCAGATCGGCATCGCTTCCGTCCGCGCGCCATCTATAGCAAGCGCCGTAAATGCCACCATCTGCATCGCGTACGAGCACGCGCGTTTCAACCGGCGTTCGCGGACCCTTGGGATGCGCCTCGTCAACCGGAAGCGCAAAGTGCTTCACGAACACAGTCCCGGCCGGAAAGGTCCATTCGCGCTCGGCGGAAAACTCAATGTGTTGCCCAGTCGGCAACGCCATCCACCGCTGCTTCTGCGCGCCATCCGACCAGAACGGCGCATTGATGTCGTAGGCGACAAGCCCTTCCCGCGGCGTCAAATCCTTTACATTTTGAAATGCCCCAACCTGCGACAACGTTTGCGGCAGCGTCCCATCCCGCGTTTGCGGCATGTTCAGATATGGCTTCGACCACGCCGCGCCCGGCACACTGACCGGCGGCCCATCGGCCCCTGCGCTTGCAGACAGACCAGCCACGCTGGCCAGCAAGATAAAGCAACAAGCTCTGCGCCGAATCATGTTTGGCGTCCCGCCGGCCGCTCGCGGACGATGCGCAGCGGCGGCATCCCGACAATGTCATAAGTGGACGACGCGATTCCGATGCCCGCCTGGTCAAGGCCCTCAAGCACCTCGCGGCTCATCGCATCTTTCACGTCGCGCACGCCATGAGACAGCGTGATGAAGCGAACGGTCATCTGCAGCCAGTTGTCCGTCAGCCGCCAGTACACGCGCGGGCCCAGATCTGTCCACTTCAGGTTGAAGCGTCGCTCCATTTCGCACAAATCTTCCTGGGCGATTTCGTCGATCTTGACGGCGTGCCGCGTCGCGACATCGCACAGCAGCCGTTCGACCTTGCCGCGATCATCCTTGTAGTTGATCGGCAGCGTCATCTCTTCCCAGATGTAGGGGAAATCGCGCGTGTAGTTGTAAACGGGTGTGTCGAAGACCTTGTCGTTTGTGACCGTGACGATGCGGCCGGTATATTGCCGCGCCTTGACCCACAGGGCCGGCTCGTCGGATTGTTCGCCGGGCGCTTGGCCCATTTCCATGATCGTGGTCTGAATGAAGCCCAGCGCGATGACATCCCCGCGTACGCCGCCCATCGTGATGCGATCGCCGACGCTGAACGCATTGCCGCGCAGAATTACGATATAGCCAGCGAACGCGGTAATCACTTTTTGCAGTGCGAACGCGACGCCCGCCGTAACCAACCCCGCCGCCGTCGCAAGCCGGCCGGGCTGATCGAACCAAATGGATACGACCCCAACAATGACCACCAGCGCCGCAAAGATATGAATGCTCTGGCGGACCCAGAAGGTGACTCTGGGCCCCGCCCGGCGAAGCACTTTCCGTGCGATCCACTGCAGCGTGCCGCTCAGCAGCGTAATAGCCACGATCAGCGCCACCGACAGCAGAAGCTTCTTGCCGCTCTCGGCGTTGATCGCCACCAGCTTCACGCCGAATACTTCCAGCGATCGGTTGGGATCGACAAAACGAATGAAAGCAAGCATCCTCATGGCATGCAGCGCCGCTCATACCGCGTCGGTTGCATCTCCGACGATTGGCCGGCTCATCGTAAATAATCCTGTTTCGCGACCGCGGGAATGGTCGAAATTCCCGATTGGGTGCGTGACGCTTTAGGCAGCGGCAATTCTCCCTCCTCCGGTACTACCAACATTTTGCATCTACGCCCTAACCCCTTATTTTTGGGGAGGCTGTGGTTGCCGCCTTTTGTCCACGGGCTTTGCACACCGTCATGCTGAGGTGCTCCGAAGCATCTGGCTAGCTCGCGCGAATGGGCCAGATGCTTCGGAGTACCTCTGCATGACAGGTGTCTCGAATTCTGAGTTGGAATTGCAGCGGGCAACGTGAGTTACACTGTTCATGCAAAATGTTGAAGAATGTCTGCATCACCGAATACAACCCCTCACAACCCCGCGACATAAATCCCTGCGGCGATTGTCATGATCCCCGTGGCGATCCAGCCGATGACGCGCAGCATGTGGCCGGTTCGCGTGAACTGGCCCATGATCGATTTTCGCGAGAACATCAGCATGGTGATGACCATAACCGGGACGGCGGCGATGCCGTTGATCACCGCCGCCCAGACCAGGGCGCGGATCGGGTTGACGTGAAGCGCGGGGATGTTGATCGCCAGGCCGAGCAAAGTGGAGACGACGAGAATGCCATAAAAGCCCTTGGCTTGGTGCGGCTTTCGGTTAATGCCCGTCGGCCATTTGAGCGCTTCGCCGACGCCGTAGGCGGCCGATCCGGCCAGCACGGGCACCGCCAGCAGGCCGGTGCCGATGATTCCCAGCGCGAACAGGATTTCCGCCCCCCGCCCCGCCACTGGCCGCAGCGCCTCGGCGGCCTCCTGGGCGCTGTTGATCGCGTCGGCGCCGTGATGAGGATAAATCGTCGCCGCCGCCGTCAGCATGATAAAAAATGCAACGATATTAGATGCACTCATTCCCACCAGGGTATCGACGCGTATGCGCGAGAGCTGTTGCCGCGCCTGGCTCGGGTCCTTCTTGAGCGGCTGATCCTCCGGCTTGCTTTTGATTTCCTCCCGCTCCATCGCCGCCTGCCAGAAAAAAAGATATGGGCTGATCGTTGTGCCAAGCACGGCTATGAGCATCGAGATGTACGCCTTATCGTGCCATGCGATCGGGGGAATGATCGTTGCGCGCAGCGCCGTCTTCCAATCCACATGGGCGAAGAACGCCGTCGCGATATAGGCAAACAGCACGACCGTCATCCATTTCAGAATGTCGGCGAATTTGCGGTAGGAGCAGAGAATCTGGGTCACGACGATCAGGATTGCGAAGAGCGCGCAGTAGACGACGGAGGGCCCGCCGACGATCAGCTTCAGACACGCGCCCATCGCGCCGATGTCGGCGCCGATGTTGATCGTGTTGGCAATCAGCAGGACCAGCACAATTGGATAGAGCACCCAGGCCGGATAATTCTGTCGAATATTGGTGGCGATGCCGCGCCCGGTGACGCGCCCTAGCCGCGCGCTGATTTCCTGGATGGCGACCATGAGCGGCAACGTCAGCAGCGCCGTCCAGAGCATGCCATAGCCGAACGTCGCGCCCGCTTGTGAATAAGTCGCGATGCCGCTCGGATCGTCATCCGATGCGCCGGTGATCAGGCCTGGCCCGAGGCGGTGAAAAAAGCCTTTGCGCGGTTCGTCGCCTCTCTGCGGCTCGTGCTCGATCAGGGTTGAGGCGTTGCTTTTATCCATGCGGCTGAGGTTGATGCGTGCAAATTCGCTGCCACGCGCACATTTGACGCCCCGCCGCTCCGTCAATAATGTCCGGTCATGTCATTAAAGCAGGATCTGCAATTCGCGATCGAGTTGGCGCGCGGAGCTGGGAAAATCGTTCTTGAGCAATATGGAAAAGTCGAACGATTGACCAAGACGCACGTCGCCGCATCGGCTGAGGCTGTTACCGAGGCAGATCGTGCCAGCCAGCGATTTATTATTGCTGGTCTGCGCCGGCGATTTCCGCACGACGGGCTCGTCGGTGAAGAAAGCGAGAGCGGCACGTCGATCACATTTGAATGCTCCGACCCGATGGGCCGCGCGTGGGTGATCGATCCGATCGACGGGACCAACAATTTCATTGCCGGCCTAGGCGCGTTTGCCGTCTGCATCGGCTTGCTGGAGCGCGGACAGCCGACGCTGGGCGTTGTGTTTGATGTGACGCGCGACTTGGTTTATTCCGCCGCCGCGGGTGAGGGCGCGTGGCTGGGAAATCGCAAGCTGCAAGTCGCGCAGACGCCGCTCAGCGATAGCTCAATGCTGATGCTGACCAGCAACCTGCTCGACTCCGGCGGTCGCTGCCCAAATTATGCGAGCCTGTGGATCGCGCAGACAAACTGGAAAATCCGCATGCTCGGTTCGGCGGCACTGGAGTGCATCCAGGTCGCAGCCGGCGTCGCGCACGGCGCGGTCACCGTGAACGGAAAACTCTGGGATGTCGTCGCGCCCGCGGCAGTGCTGGTCGAAGCGGGCGGAAAGATCACCGATCTGCGCGGCGATTCAATCTTCCCTTTCAAGTTAACCAACTACCAAGGGGCCAAGGTTCCGTATCTGGCGGCCGCCCCGAGTGCGCATGCAACGCTGCTGCGTCAGATTCAGGAGAATCAGTAGCCGTCCGGTCGAACGATCATCGCTCGAACATTCCGCGACGACTCAACTGTTTCGAGCAAATCATGTCCAGAACGCCGATGCCCAGCACGGCGGCGGCGATGCTCAGCAACCCGCTGGGCCGGCGCGATTTGAGGGCGGCGGCTCCCAGCATCGCCAGATCGATGATGTCGCCGGCGACGCGCGCCTGCACGCCCGGCTCCGGGTCGCGATGCCACAGGATGTCGACGCCGGAGAGAATTTCGCGGATGCCCAGCACGCGCAAAACTCCGGTATGCCGTCCATTGCCGATGCCCATCGCCTGTTCCAATTTGCGCGGGGCGACAATTTCCGTCAGGCCGATGAGCAGACTTGCCCAGCCCAGGCTGCGTCCTACTTGTGTTGCCAACATGATAAAGTTCCTCTGAAGTCGGAAAAAAGTAAAACCGATCAGGCGGCCGGATCGAGAACGACCTTGATGCAGCCGTCGCGCCTTTCCTGGAACATCTCGTACGCCTCGGGCGCCTTGCTCAGCGGCATTCGATTCGTGACGACAAAGCTCGGATCGATATCGCCTTTGCGGATGTGGTCCAGGAGTTTGGGGATATAGCGATGAACGTGCGTCTGGCCGGTCTTGATGGTCAGGCCCTTGTTCATCATCGCGCCCAGTGGAATCTTGTCGCCCAGGCCGCCGTATACGCCGGGGATGGAAAGCGTTCCGCCCTTGCGGCAGCAATGGATCGCCTGCCGAAGCACGTGCGGGCGATCGGTTTCCATCAGCGCCATCGTTTTGACTTTGTCGTAGAAGGAATCGGGGCTGTAGCCGTGCGATTCCATCCCGACGGCATCGATGCAGACGTCCGGCCCGATGCCGCCGGTCATGTCGCGCAGGCGATCGAAGACATATTCATCATGGATGTCGATGGTCGTGGCGCCGGCGTCGCGCGCCATTTGCAAGCGCTGCGGCACATAGCTCTCATCGTCGATCGCGATGACTTTTCCCGCGCCCAGCAGCATCGCGCTGCGGATGGTGAACTGGCCGACCGGCCCGCAACCCCAGACGGCAACCGTATCGTCCTTCTGAATGTTGCACTGCTCGGCGGCCATGTAGCCCGTCGGGAAAATGTCGGAAAGAAAGACGACCTGATGATCGTGCAGATCCGAGGGCATCTTCTGAAGATTCACGTCGGCAAACGGCACGCGCAAAAACTGGGCCTGCCCGCCCGCGTAGCCGCCGGTGAGGTGCGAGTAGCCAAACAGCCCGGCCGGCGAAAAGCCAAACGCCTTTTCGGCGATATAGGCTTTGGGGTTGCTGTTATCGCAACAGCTCCACAGCTCGCGCTTGCAGAAAAAGCATTTGCCGCACCCGATCGGGAATGGCACAACGACGCGGTCGCCGACGGCAATGCGCCCCTTGTCCACATCGGGTCCAAGTTCCTCGACGATCCCCATCGGCTCATGGCCAAGAATATCGCCGGGCTTCATGAACGGGATAAACCCATCATACAAATGCAGATCTGATCCGCAGATGCAGGTTGAGGTGACGCGAATGATCGCATCGCGCTTGTTGATGATTTTCGGATCGGGCACGTCCTCTACTTTGACTTTGTGAGGCGCGCACCATGTGAGAGCCTTCATTTGCAGTCCTTTCAGATTGGCTTAATTTCGCTCGCGTTTACCGCTGCCGGTGCAGGTGCCGCGCGGCTGGCCTTCGGTTGTGGGGATTTCTCCGGTTTCCATTTGGCGTTTGACGCGGCGGAGGTCTTCCTGGATTTGCTGATCGGCGGCTTCGCCGAAGAGCTTGGCGGTCCAGTGACCTAGGCGTCCGCCGGGCGGAACATACTTGAGGCTCACCGTGACCTGCGTGCCGCGATCGCCCAAGGCGCGGGTGAAGCGCACTTCGCCGGAGCTATCGACGGTTGAGCCGGGCAGAGATCGCCAGGCGATGCGGGAATTGGGCTCGTCGTCGGTGATCTGAGCATCCCATTCGACGGACCCGCCGGCGATGGCCGGCGCGCTGGCGACCCAGTGCGATCGGCGATCGTCGATCACCCGCACTTCCTTCAGATGCGTCATGATCTGAGGAAGATTGTCAAATTTTCGCCAGAAGCCGTAGAGGTCTTCGGGGGAGCGGTCGATGAGGAAAGACCGCTCGATTTGGACGCCGCGCTTTGCCGCCCGATCGCGTGGCTCAGACTGCTCATCGCCTTCTTGTGCGGTATTCAAGCCAAGCGATTCGTACATTTCGCAATGTCCGGTGACGCCGCGCTTGAGCAGCGCGCCGCCGAGGCCGGCAATGATCAGCCCGCCGAGGCTCCGGCGCTTGAGGCCGAGAATCGCCAGCAGCGCGCCGCTTGCGACCGACACGCCGCGCTCCACCGTGCTGACATTAATTTGCGGCTGAGCCTGCGGCGTCGCTTCACGCGGGCGGTCATCGCGCGGCGTTTGCGTCGGAGCGGCAGAACTTCGCGTATCAAGTGCGACCATGATCTCTCCTTCATCAAGTAGTAAACCGCGACGGCATGACCGCGATCGTCAACGTCCATGTCGTGGCAAAACGCGATGATCGGCGATTAACCGTAGGAATTAATCGGGGACAGCGTTCGCGCAGGGCGTGTGCAGACGGTATGCCATGACGGCGGGCATTGGCGGAACGAGCGGTTTGAACGGGTGGCCGAGAAGGTACGGAATGATTGCGAGGTCGCGCTCAGAACCCTCGCCCCTGTACTCAGGGGAGAGGGCAGGGTGAGGGGACAGCGAGCGGCGATATGGCGCGGTTCGCCAGTTGGCAGTGGGTCAGTTTTGAATTCGTCTGCGGCTGCCACAGGTCGCGGTACTCCGAAACCTGTGCGTTTTCGGTACAGGAGACGCACAGGTCTGCGAGTACGCCGACCTGTGGCACCCAAACTGACCCGCTACCCGCAGGTTGACGCGTCCGTCCCCTCACCCCAGTCTTCCGTAGGGTGTGCTTTAGCACACGCGGAAACCGTTCGATGATCGAACCGCGTGCGCTAAAGCGCACCCTACGAAATGCGCGCTCCCTGCCCCTCACCCCAGCCCTCTCCCCTGAGTACAGGGGAGAGGGTGACAAGGCGAAAGCGGCTGAGGGAGCTCTCTCGTGTAGTCGCGGGTGACGGAGCCATGCGAAGACGGCGGGATAAATCCCGCCCGACGCAGGCGGCTCACGGTAAACTCGAAAGTAGGATCGCTCCGAACTACGCCAGCATCATTGCCGGCTCTTCGAGGAGGCCTTTTAGGGTGCGGAGGAAATCGGCGGCGACTGCGCCATCGACGGCGCGATGATCGGAGGACAAGGTTACGGACATGATCGTGCGGGCGACGATTTGATCGCCTCGGACGACCGCACGTTTCTCGGCGGCGGCTACCGCGAGGATGGCGACTTCGGGTGGGTTGATGATTGCGCTGAACTCGCGCACGCCGAACGTGCCGAGGTTGCTGACGGTGAAGGTTGCGCCGCGCATTTCGTCCTGCTTGAGCTTCTGCGCTCGGGCCCGCTTGATGAGGTCATCGCTCTTGGCGCGGATTTCCTTGAGGCCCATCTGATCGACGCCGCGCAGGACGGGGACGATCAAGCCGTCGGGGATGGCGACCGCGATGCCAAGATTTACGTCGCCGAAACGGGTAATCGAATCGCCGGTGAAGTGTGCGTTAACGGCCGGATGCGCCAAGAGCGCGGTGGCGACCGCTTTGCTGACGAAATCCGAGATCGAGAGCTTTACGCCCTGCGGCTCAAGCTGCTTGTTGATGCGGGCGCGGACGCTCGAGAGTTCCTCGACGTCAATATCCATCGTCTCGTAGAAGTGCGGGACCGTCTGCTTGGATTTCAACAGCGCGGCGGCAATCGCGCTGCGCATCTTGGTCAGCGGGATGACTTCAGTTTCTCCGCGCGCCACCCGCGCGGGAAGCGTCGGGGCGGCAGCTTGCTTCGCGGTGGTCGAAGCACGCGGCGCGATGGTGAAGGAGAGGACATCTTTCTGGACGATGCGTCCGCGCGGTCCGCTGCCGCGCAGGTCGGCCAGATCGATGCCCCGCTCGGTGGCGATCCGCCGGGCGAGCGGAGAGGCGGCGACGCGGTTACCGCTGCCGCTGCCGTTGCCGCTCGCGTCGCGGATCGAGGGGACCGCCGTCGCCGGGCTGCGGGTCGCGCCATGGCCGACGTTGGCCGGCTCATGGATTTCGCCGGCACTGGCGGCTTCGAGCGTCGCGGTCGAGGAAGATCGGCTGGCCTGCGGCGGAATGCGCTCCGGCTTTCCAACAGCGGTCGATTTTGCGGCCGGCGCTTGCGCCGGCGCGGCTGCCGCGCCGCTTGCATATTTTTGCTTGATATCGGCGGGGTTTTCGTTGCCGACCGCCAGCACCGCGATCAGCGTCCCCACCGGCACTTTTTCGCCTTCCTTTACGAGCAGCGCGGCCATTGTCCCGGCGTCGAAGCTCTCAATCTCCATCGTCGCCTTGTCGGTTTCGATCTCGGCGATGATCTGACCCGCCTTGACGCGATCCCCTTCCTTGGCGAGCCACTTCACGACCGTACCTTCGGTCATCGTATCGCTCTGCTGCGGCATCGAGATTTGCGCGGGCATGGGAAGCTCCAAAGGAAGGAGCCAGGAGTCAGGAGTCAGGAGCCAGAAGCAGGCGAAATTCGCCGTCCTTCTCCTGGCTTCTGGCTTCTGGCTCCTGGCTTCTCGTCATTATCACCGATAACAGACTTCTTTAACCGCCGAAACGATTCGGTCCACGCTCGGCATCATCGCTTCTTCGAGATAGTGATTGTAGGGGACGGGGATTTCGTCGCTGTGGACGTATTTGATCGGCGCGTCCAGATCGTCGAAAGCCGGCTCCTGGATGCGATAGAGGATGCCGGAGCCCATGCCGCAGTAGCCCCAGTCTTCATCGACGATCACGCAGCGATGGGTCTTGGCGATGGAGTTGAGCAGGGTTTTGGTATCCAGGGGGCGAAGCGTGCGCACGTCGATCAACTCGACATCAATGCCATGATCTTGCGCCAGGGCCTCGACCGCCGGCCGCACGACCCGCTGCAGCGGACGGCCATAGCTGATGAGCGTCACATCCGCGCCTTCGCGCTCCACATTGGCAACACCCAGCGGCAACGTGAAGTTGTTGTCATCGGGTACATCGCCCTTGTCGTTCAGCATCTTCTCGTTCTCGAGGAAGATGACCGGATCATCGCAGCGGATGGAACTCTTGAGCAGACCCTTGGCCTCGGCGGGCGTCGAGGGCGTCACGACGATCAACCCCGGAATACGGGCATAGACCGATTCCATGCGATGGCTGTGCGTCGCGCCAAGCTGGTGGGCGATGCCGTTCCCGCCTCTAAAGGTGACGGGAACCTTAAATTGCCCGCCGGACATGTAGCGGACGTTGGCGGCGTTGTTTACGAGTTGATCGAGGCAGACGAGCGTGAACGACCAGCTCATAAACTCGATGATCGGCCGCAGGCCCAGCGTGGCGGCGCCGATGCCAAGGCCGGAGAAAGCCGCCTCGCTGATCGGCGTATCGATCACGCGCTTGGCGCCGAACTTGTCGAGCATTCCCTTGGAGACCTTGTAAGCGCCGTTGTACTCGGCGACTTCCTCTCCCATCAGGAAAACATTCTCATCGCGCTCCATCTCCTCAACCATCGCGGAGCGGAGAGCTTCTCGGAGTTCCAAAGTTGCCATTGGTATTCAGTTCTCAAGTTGACGTCACGCCGTCTCAAGCTCATTCACGGCGACGATCTGATTCTTATGGAAAAACCTGCTGCCGACGCGCGGCTGCAACACCAGCACCGTGTCCCCGCCCATCGCAAACCGGAACCGGTCGGTAACCTTGTAGCGATCGCCGGTGCTCAGGACAATTTCAAAGGGCATGAACGTTTCAGCGCGGCGATATCGGCGCAGCTTGTCTTCGAAGTCGATGGGACCTGATTCCTCACTCATGTTCGATTGGCATTACTCCGGCTGATACGGATATTGCTCCGCCAGCACATCATTAAACCGATCATCCAGCGGCGGATTGGGGTCTGCCTCGGCCTGGGCGGTGGCTTCGCTCACTTGAGCCGCGACTTCTTCGAGCATCGTCTCGATCTGCTCGTCGGAGACGATTCCCTTTTGCTTGAGACGAGCCGAGTAGAGAGTGATCGGATCACGAAGCTTGGCGGCTTCGGCTTCTTCCTTGCTTCGATACGCCATGGCATCGGACATCGAGTGCCCGCGGAAGCGATAGGTATTGGCGACGAGATAGCTCGGGCCTTCGCCGGCGCGGGCGCGATTGGCGGCTTCGGTCATCTCCGCGATCACGGTATCGACGTCATTTCCATCGATGTTGCGGTGCGGCATGTTGTAGCCGCTGCCGCGCTCGGCCAGATCCTTGTCGGCGCTATGACGGGCGACCTGCGTGCCCATGGCGACGCCGTTGTTTTCGACGATCCAGATGACCGGGGCCTTCATCAGGCTGGCCATGTTGAGGGCTTCGTTGTGCGTCCCCTGGTTGATGGCGCCGTCGCCGAAGAGGCAGAACGTGACGCCGCCGGTTTTCTGGTAGGCCTGGGCGAAGGCGAGTCCGAGTCCGAGGGGGAGGTGTCCGCCGACGATGCCGTGCCCGCCGCAGTTACCGACCGAGGCGTCGAAGAAGTGCATCGAGCCGCCCTTGCCCTTGGAGCAGCCGGTGCTCTTGCCGAACAGCTCCGCGAAGCACGCCCGCGGGCTCATGCCGAGCGCCAGCGAATGCCCGTGGCAACGGTAGCCGTTAATGAGCTTGTCCTTGTCCTTCTGGT
>DATBDZ010000413.1:0-49026 GCA_036276235.1 Humisphaera sp.
CTTGCGGCCGCGCTTCAGCGGCGTTCTGGAAGAAGTTGGAGGTGGTCCGGCGATGGCGTCATCTAAGCACAACCAGACCAAAAGCGCAAGCTAAGATTGTGTTAAAATTGCAGAGGGTCGTGTGGCGGACAGTATTGGGCACTGCCCGCCGTTTTCGTCAGTCGGTGTGCGGCGCCGCCGCGCGAAGCTAGCTGTGGCACCAAAGGTCCGATTTCAATTTGAGCCACTCCCGGTGTGAAACCTGACCGAAGAAAATGTGCAAGATCATCAGCACATGTTGCAGAAGGTCGATCTCAACTTCCCGCGCTCTGCGAGTTCGGCAGAAGATTCTTCACGAAAAAATCCTCGAGCCGCTTGCGGCCAAAGGGTGTGCTCGCAACGCCATGACCCGCGCCGGGGACCATTACCATGTCGAAGTCCTTGTTCGATTTGATCAGCGCGTTGATGACCTGCACGGTTGACGAAGGATCGACGTTGCGATCAAGCTCGCCCCACATCAACAGCAGCTTACCTTGCAGTTTGGGGGCGAGCGTGACATTGGATTGTTGCGCATATTCGGGGCCGACTGGATAGCCCATCCATTGCTCGTTCCACCAGATCTTATCCATGCGGTTGTCGTGGCAGCCGCTGTCGGAGACGCAGACTTTGTAGAAATCGGCGTGCGTGAGCATGCCGCCCAGCGAGTTTTGCCCGCCGGCGGAGGTGCCGTAGATGCCGACGCGCGTGAGATCCATGTAGCTGTACTTTTCGGCGGCAGCCTTGATCCAGAGGATGCGGTCGGGGAAGCCGGCGTCGCCCAGGTTTTTGTAGCAATAATCGTGAAATTTCTTGGAGCGGTTGGAGGTGCCCATGCCGTCCATCTGCACGATGATGAAGCCTCGATCGGCCAGGGTTTGCTGCCCCGAGCGGCCGCGGAAATTCTTGGGCACAAAGGAATCCTGCGGGCCGGCGTAGATGTATTCGATCACCGGATACTTCTTCGCCGGATCAAAATCGGTGGGGCGGTAGATGATGCCGTAGATATCGGTGACGCCATCGCGCGCCTTGGCGACGAACGGCTCGGTGTAACGATGATGTGTCGCCAGGTATTCCGTCGCGTCGGCGGTTTCGAGCTTACAGAGCAGCGGCCCGTCTTCCATGCTGCGCAGCTCATTGGTCGGCGGCGCGTCCACGCGCGACCAGGTATCAATGAAGGTCTTCCGGTCTGGCGCGAACTGCACCGAGTGAAATCCGTTGGAGGCTGTCAGTTTCGTGAACCCGCTGCCGTCGAAATTGACACGGCAATAGTGCATTAAATACGGATCCTGCCCCGGATAGATTCCGCTGGCGTAAAACCAGATTTGCCGCGCTGCGCGATCGACGCGCTCGATGCTGCGGACGACCCATTCACCCTTGGTAATCTGATTCTTCACCTGGCCTGTTTTGGCATCATAGAGATAAAGATGATTCCACCCATCGCGCTCGGACATCCAGATGATCTCGCCGGTGTCGTCGAGATATTGGTTGAAGAACTTGCCGGAATAATCGATGAACGTGTCACTATGCTCATCGATGATTCGAGAAACGTCGCCGTTCCTAGCATCCACCGCGAGGATTCGCAGCGCCTGATGCCCGCGCTCATTGAAGAGAAACGTGAAGCGGCTTGAATCGCCCGCCCAGCGCACGTCGCTGATATCCCACGGGTTCTTAAAGCTGGCATCATCCACCGCGATATGCTTGCGGCCGTCCATCAAAAACAGGTGCGGCTTATGCACCGGAATCTCATCGCCGGCCTTCAGATACGGATACGATTGCAGCTTCGGCTGCAACTGATCGCGCGGCGAAGATTCGACTTCGTAAACCGTGTGATGCGGAACGGTATGTGTGCGCATCGCCATCAGCGATTTTGAATCCGGGGCCCAGTAGACATCGGGCGTCGAGGCCGGCGGATCCCGTAGCGTGAACTGCATGCCCACCGCCTGCTCGCGATACGGATCGCGCCAATACGTGTCGGCGGCGGAGCCGTCGGTGGAAAGGGGCGTCTCTTCCTTGCTCGCCACTTCGCGCAGCCAGAGATTGTGGTCCTTGACGAAGGCGTCGAATTTTCCGTCAGGCGAACGCGCGCCAGCGCGGGCGAATCCACCGCCGCCTCCACCACCTCCGCCGCCGCGACGACCGCGGCCGCCTTGCTGCGTGGTGCTACCCACTGGCGGACGGGCTTCGTCGCCGCTCAATTCGGTGAGCTGATAGGAGTCGAGACCCAGTCGCCAGGCTTTGGATGAACCGAACAGCCGCACCGATTTCATGTCGGCGGCAAAGTCGATCGAATCGATGGGCAGATGATCGGCGGTAATGTCAGCCGTCGTGTGCCCCGCCAGCGCCGAGGCGACGCGGGCATGATCGAACGCCGGCTCGCGCTTGCCTTCCCGCGCATCGACGAGGATGAACTCGCGTTTTTCCTTTGCCGAATCTGCGCGGTACCAGAATTTGGTATTGCCCGCGAACCAATGCGGCTCAACCGAGGCGCGATAGACGCCAGGAATTCCGGGCGCGGCACCGCCGCGCTGGGCGAGGGCTGACTGCGCTGTCAGTAGGAATGAAAGAGCAAACAGCGCTAATCGTGGGACGAATCGTAGGTGTTTCATGCATTCTCCTGAACCCGGCATAAGTTGGATCGTTGTCGGCATTTTGTAGGGTGGGTGTACTCGCCCACCACGAGCGACAGATGGTGGGCGAGTACACCCACCCTACAGGAGCTTTATCGTGACCGCGAGCGGGCTCACAGCCGAATGAAGCGCCGCGCGACCCTTGCTCCCTCTCCCCTGTACTCAGGGGAGAGGGCTGGGGTGAGGGGACGGCGGGTCGCGATACGGCGCGGTTCGCAAGTCGACGCATTCGTCCCCTCACCCTGCCCTCTCCCCTGAGTACAGGGGAGAGGGTTCTGAGCGCGACCACTCTCTCATTTGGTGCCCTCGCATCGCACAAAAGACGGGAATCATCCCGCCGCTGGCCGATCGATTGAGCGACCAGTTAAAACCTGCGCTTTGTTTTCCTGATTCCATGACGCTTTCGATCTCGCAAAGCGCATCGGATCGAGCAAACCAATGTCCACCGCCAACTCCTCCCGGCAAATCATCTGCGCAACCAGCTCACCCGAAATGGGCCCGAGGCTGATGCCCATCATCGCATGGCCCGTGGCGATACTCAGATTCTCATACGCGCCGGCGCGGCCGATGTATGGCAATCCGTCTGGCGAGCAGGGGCGCAAGCCGCTCCAGACCGGGACATCCTGGAAATCATCCGGCGTGAATTCCGGAAAATACTGCGGGATGGACTCGATGATCCCGCGCACGCGGCCTCGGCTGATCCTTTGATTCAGCCCGGCGATTTCCATTGTGCCGCCGAAGCGGAGCGTGTCGCCCATTGGCGTTACTGCGACGCGGGCTTCAGTCAGGATCGAGCAAAGCCGCGGGAGGCGGCGCGGGTTCTTGAGCGTGAGACTGTAACCCTTGCCTGCCTGCATTGGCAGGCGCAGACCGAGATCGTGCACGAGCGAGGGCGACCAGGAACCGCCGCAAATGAGGTATTCATCGGCGGATATGTCGCCCTGCGTTGTCATCGCGGCGGAAATCGAATTGCCTTCGCGCCGCCAGCCGGTCACCGGATTGTTCCAGACGAATTTCACGCCGGCCTCGGCGAGCATCTTTCGCAGAAATACCACCAACCGATCCGGCCGCAGATGACAGTCGAGCGGAAAATAAACCGATCCGGCGACATCCATCTTCACGTTCGGATCGCGCGCGGCGGTTTGCGCGCAATTCAAAACCTCCGCTGGTATCCCCAGTTCTTTGGCGCGGGTCGCCAAAGCCGCCTCCTCATGTAACGCATGCTCGCTCTTGCAAAGCATCAGCAGGCCAAGTTTCGTCAGCCCAAAATCCGCGCCAGGCAGTTCAGCAAGCTGCTCATACAAGGCACGGCTCGCCAAATGCAGATCGCGCAAGACCGGGGCGCTGCGATCGACATGACCGGCGTTAGCAGCCCGCATGAATCGCCAGGACCAATCGATCAGATCCCAGCTCAATCGCGGCCGAATAAAAAACGGGCTTCGTGGCCGCAGCATCATCTTCAGCGCCATCCGCACCATCCCCGGCGCCGCCAGCGGAATTACATGGCTCGGCACCACCATGCCGGCATTGCCGAATGAGCAGCCTTCATGATTGGGGCCATCGCGATCGACGATCGTCACATCGCAGCCACGGCGCAGCAGCGAATAGCCGGTGCAAAGACCGACGATTCCGGCGCCGATGATGACGACGCGTTTGGGCATGCTCCTGCTCTCTCTCTCCCTGGAGGGAGAGGGTTGGGGTGAGGGTAGAACGCTTCGACTTGCGAACCGCGCCGTATGGCGACCCGCTGTCCCCTCACCCTGCCCTCTCTCCTGAGTACGACTCGACTGAGCTCGTCCAACTCAGGGGAGAGGGTTCTAACTTTCATGGATTCGGTCCGTAAAACTTCCAATCCACCGCATACTCGCGCGACAACTCTTCGCCGCTGAGGTCAGCTCGCATCATGGCGATCGGTATGCTGTTTTCTTTCAGCAGGGCATCGTGGAACTGCCGTTCGGTCATTTTTCCTGAATCGACAAGCTCGTGCCGCAGCGAGCGGATTTGCAAGCCGCCGAGCATGTAGCCGGCTTGATAGAGCGGCGTGTAGCCCCCGCCGAAAGAACGGCGTACTTCCGCCGCAGCGTTCTGCGGCTCATGGCCGACCTTCGCGACAAGGTAATCGACACATTCCTGTGGCTTCATCTTGCCCATGTGGAACCCGAGCGAAAAGACAATTCGCGCGCAGCGATGCATCCGCCAGAAGAGCGCGCCGACGCGATTCTCTGGAGTGGCTTGAAAACCGCGGTCGTACAGAATGAATTCCCAGTACAGCGACCATCCTTCGATCCAGAACGGCGTGTTGAATGTCCGCCGATACGAGCGATAGCGGCCATTCATGAAACCTTGCAGCTCGTGGCCCGGAATCAGCTCGTGAAAAACTGTGGCGTGCGAGAAGGGGATGTTGTTCCCGCGCAGGCTTTGCATCTTCGCTTCGTACGACATCGTGGAAGTAGGGAAGGAGATGCTGATGGTTTCGCCGCCGGTGAAAAACGGGTTCACCAGTTGCCGTTGTGGGGACATCATTTCTGATCGCCAGCTTTCGCGCGCAACTTCGGGGACCGTCACCATGTTGTTGTTCTGCACGTAATCGGTCGCTTCCAGCGCCAGATCGCGGATCGCGTAAGGCTGCTGACCGGGCGGCACGTACATCGTCTTGACGTGCTCGATCGCCTTTTTCCAATCATCGCCAAAACCCATTTCACGGGAGGCCTTTTTAATTTCCGCCTCGCACCAGACGTATTCCTTCTCGGCTAGATTGATCAATTCCTGCGGCGTATAGGGAATATTTTCTGCCTGCAATTCGATCATCAGCGCGTCGGTGCCGATGGGGCGGCCACTGATGCCGCTCTCGTCTTTGACGATCGGCAACTGCTGCGTCGTATCGCGAAGCTCGATGCGGCGAAGATCGGTCTGGATGCGCGTACGCAGCAACAGATAATCGATCTGCGCATCGCGACTGAGCGAATCAAAATCGAGCTTCTGCAGGGCAGCGAGCCAGTCTTTATAGAATTGCGCGTTTCGCCCGCCGGTGCCGCGCGTGAAGGTGGCGGCAGCCGCCGCCCCCGCGCCGCGTCCACCGCCGCCGCGATTGGCGTAGGCTGAGATGACGCCGCGCATTTCGCTTTGTGGGAATGCGAGCAGCTCGGTGAGATCGGGAACATCAGGCTCGCCGCCGGCGAGCTTCAGCGCCATGGGCGCAGGAGCCGGCGTCGTATCATCCGCCGCCGCGTCAGGCTTTTTCAGCGGCTTGCGTTTCAGCAGCGTCGCATATTCGTTCAGCGCCTGATCGGCATCCTTGTACGATTGCGTCACCCACCAGGTGAACATCGGATCGTAATCGCTATAGAACCCAAACCACGCACGCAGATTCTCGCGCAGCTTGCCGGTGGCGTCGGCGGCTTTGATGCACATCGCATCATCGACATTGGCAAGCGCCTGCGTTTTTGCGGTGAGCAATGTCTTCGCCGCGTCGGCCTGCTCTTTGATTGACGCCAACGTCGCGGCCGATTGTTGCGGATCGATCTTGTCGAGCTTGAGCCGCGCTTCGCCGAGCTTGACGATTGCGTTTGCGAACGGAAGCAGCAGCACCAGCCGCGCCTGCTCCGCGGCTTCGCTGTCGAGGCGTTTGATTTCTGTCGTCGCGGTTTCGATCAGTTTCGCGCGCTGGTCCTTTGCTTCATTCGTCCAGCCGTCGGTTTTGAGATTCAGCAGCGCCGCCGACCAGTCGGCGTTGAACATCCGCATGCGCGCGTACCGGGTTGGCGAAAATGCAAAAACGTAAAACCGATTGAGAACGGTGCGATCGGCGTCGTAGCGCTGCTGCACCGCCGTCATTGGGCTTTGGGGTTTGGAAAGCAGCGTCGTGAGATCAGGGACGCGCGCGGATGTCGCCTGCGTTGCGGGTTCGGTGGTTGGCGCGGTTGTGGGGTTGGTGGTGGCGCGTTGAAGGAGTTCCTGAGGGTTGCCGGCGAGGGCAAGGCCGCACGAGGCCATCACGGCGAAAAACGACGCGGACAATCTCTTTGACATTCTGTTCATGATTCATGGCCTCAAAGATTGTCATGCTGAGGTTCTCCGAAGCATCTGGCCGGCCTGCGCGAATAGGCCAGATGCTTCGGAGTACCTCAGCATGAAAGTTGCCGGCATTGTGAACACAATCATCGCCGTACTCCCCAACAAAACGGATCATCGCCATCAAGTATCAGCGTCGCCTCGCCATTCACAAATGCGCGGCCGGTGATCGTGGGAATAATCTTCTCACCGTCGCGCCGGTAGCGGCCGACGAATGTGCTGCCGATGATGCTTTCCTGGATCCAGTCTTCTCCCTCGGCGAGCTTCCCGTCCGCCGCCAGGCACGCGAGCTTGGCGCTGGTTCCGGTGCCGCACGGGGAGCGATCGTAGGCGTTGCCCGGGCATAGCACAAAATTGCGTGAGTTTGCTTTCGAATCGGGCGAAGGGCCGAACAGCTCCACGTGATCGACTTCCGGAAATCCCTGCTCATTAACGGCGATTCGCACTCGCCGGGAAAAGTCGGTGAGATGATCGACATTCTCGAGCGTCAATTCCTGTCCGTGATTTTCGACCAGGAAAAACCAGTTGCCGCTCCAGGCGACGTCGCCGCTGATTTTGCCGATGCCGGGGACATTGATCGTCGCGGCTTTAGCTTTGCGATGGCTCGGCACATTCGTCACGGAGATTTCACCGGAGGGATGAAGCGTTGCGGAAACGACGCCGACGCAGGTGTCGATCTTGTGAGCGCCGGCATGAATGCGGCCCATGTGCGCGAGCGTGGCGATCAGGCCGATGGTGCCGTGCCCGCACATGCCCAGAACGCCGACGTTATTGAAGTAGATCACGCCGGCAACGCATCCCGCCTCGCGCGGCGGAACGAGCATCGCGCCCACCAACACATCCGATCCGCGCGGCTCATTCACGATCGCCGAGCGAAACCGATCATGCCGCTCGCGAAAGACCGTGAGCTGGTCGGCCACGCTGCCCCCGCCGAGCTCCGGGCCGCCCGAGATGACGATGCGCGTCGGTTCGCCGGCGGTGTGGGAGTCGATGACTTCGATGCGGTGGGTCGTCATCTAATGCTGCCTTCACAAGCACCGGCGGCAGTGCCCGCCCTACGCGGCTGCATCGCTGCTTTCTCCCTCTCCCCTGTACTCAGGAGAGAGGGCGGGGGCGAGGGGACGGACGCATCGACTTGCGAGCTGCGCTATACCGCGACCCGCTGTCCCCTCACCCTAACCCTCTCCCCTGAGTACAGGAGAGAGGGACAAAATCTTCGTTCACTTTTTCGTAGGGTGCGCTTTAGCGCACGCGGAAATGCCAAGCGCTCGGACCGCGTGTGCTAAAGCACGTGCTAAAGCACACCCTACGAAAGCCGATCATCGTCATCGTGACGAACTCGGAAGGATCTGGCCCTTTTTGCAAATCGGCCAGATGCTTCGGAGTACCTCAGCATGACGGTAGCCGAGACCAGGGATGCATCACACGTCATCTCTCCGTCCGTGCTGGAATCGTCGGCCGCGTTTCGATTCCTTTTCGGATGATCGCAAGAATCTGCTCCCGCTCCATGCCGGTCAGTGGCAACCGTGGTGGCCGAACGGTTTCCGATCCCAGCCCGCACTCGGCGATCGCCAGCTTGATGTACTGCACGAATTTCACATGCACATCCAAATGCAGCAGTGGCGTAAACCAGCGATACAGCGTTCGCGCTTCGTCCCAGCGGCCGCGGGTCATCAGGTCCCACAGATGCTGGTTTTCCTTTGGGAACGCGAGGCCGACGCCGGCCACCCAGCCCTGCGCGCCCAGCAGCGTGCTTTCGAGAATTAGATCGTCCACGCCGGCGAAGATCGTGTAGCGATCGCCGACCGTGTTGTACAAATCCGTCACTCGTCGCACGTTGCCGGATGATTCCTTGATCGCCACCAGATTCTTTTCGTCCGCCAGCTCGGCGAACATCTCCGGTGTGATATCGACGCCATACGAGACGGGATTGTTGTAGCAGAGAATGGGCAAGCCGGTGGATTTGGCGACGGCTCGGAAATGCGCAATCGTTTCGCGTGGGTCTGATTTGTAAACCATCGCCGGCAAAACCATCAGGCCGTTGGCGCCGAGTTTTTCCATATCGCGAGCGTATTGGCAGGCCATCGCCGTGCTGCACTCGGCAACGCCGCTGAGCACGGGCACGCGGCCTTTGCTTACCTTGATTGCGGTTTCGATCACCTGCCGCTTTTCGGCCTGCTCGAGCGTTGTGTTCTCGCCCAGGGAGCCGAGCATCACCAGGCCGCTGACGCCTGAATCGATGAGCGCCTCCAGATGCCGCGCGGTCGCATCGAGATCGAGCGAGAAATCCTTCTTGAACTGCGTGGTGGCGGCGGGGAATACGCCCTTCCATTGGGTCTTCATCGTCACCAGCGTACCCGACAACAAAACGGCGGCTATGTAATATTGCGCAGGTAGCCTTTGAGTTTTTACCGCATCGATGAGCAACGCCCGAATTGCCTTACTGATCGAAACGTCCAACGCCTACGCCCGCGGCGTGCTGGAAGGCGTTACGCAATACATCCACGAGCATGGGCCATGGTCGGTCTATCTTCCCGAGCGCGGCAGGGGAGATGCAGTTTCCGGCTGGCTGCGCGGTTGGAAGGGGGACGGAATCCTCGCCCGCGCGGAAAATGCCCGAATCGCTCGCGCGATTGCCGCCACGCGATTACCGGCGGTCGATCTGAGCGCGGCAGGGCTGCTGCCGCGCGCGCCTTGGGTCCACAGCGATGTGCGCGCCGAGGCGGCGGCGGCGTTTAATCATCTTTGGGATCGCGGATTCCGCCGGCTCGGATTCTGCGGCGTATCCGACTATCGGTGGTCGCGCTGGCAGTGCGAGGAGTTCACGAAGCTGGCGCGGGAATCGGGTTGCGATTGCCAGGTGTTCGAAAATCCGTTGCCCGCCGATCGCGCCACAGCGTGGGCCGCCGAGCAGCGGGCGATTTTGCGATGGGTGAAGGGGCTTCCCAAACAAGTCGGGATTTTTGCCTGTTATGACATTCGCGGCCAGCAGGTGCTGGAGGCTTGCCGCGCGGCGGGCAAGCGCGTGCCGGATGACGTGGCGGTCGTCGGTGTCGATAATGATCCGGTGCGATGCGGGTTATCCGATCCGCCGCTCTCGAGCGTCATCCCCGATACTCGTCGAGTTGGTTACCAGGCCGCCGAGTTACTCGACGCCATGATGAGCGGCCGGCGCGTCAAGCCGATGCCTTATCTGATTGCACCGCTCGGAGTCGTCACCCGCAAATCGACTGATGCGCTGGCGATTGACGATGCCGATGTCAGCGCCGCCGCCCGCTTCATTCGCGATCATGCCTGCGAGCCGATCGGCGTGAAGCATGTTCTGCGATCGGTGCCGATCTCGCGGCGCGCGCTCGAGCGGCGATTTTTAGGCGCGCTGGGGCGCACGCCGCACCAGGAGATCCTGCGCTGCCGCATCGACAAAGCGCGGCTGCTGCTTTCCACCACCGATTTGCCGATCAAAGCGATCGCGCAGCGCGTCGGCGTCGGCAACGCCGAATATTTGAGTGTGATCTTCAAAAGAATCGTCGGCTCAACACCCGCTTCATTTCGCCGGCAACACATGCGCGGATCGCTGCGGCGCTAATCGATGCTTCGGTGTCCCTGTTCAGAAAGTGCGGCAGACATCGCCTGCCCGACGCACCGCATTCGATCGTGGTGCGGGCGCCGCCCGCAGCTTTTGTGCTTCGAAGTTGAGCCGGACGCATGAACGCAACGGCCGCGACGCATGATTCGAGAAATCTCGAATCGCGCGCCGCGGCCGTGTGTTATCAATCGACGATTGCTGCGGTGAACTATTTCACCTTCACATGGAAGCCGGCGTCGTTGAATTCCTGAACGAGCTTGGTTTCGTCAAAATCGCCCGCAACGGGGAAGCTGGTCGCCTTAGAGGCAACGACTGCCGACGCGCCGGGGACTTTCTTAATCGTGTCGTTGATGGACGTCGTGCACTTATTGCAGCAGTTGTGGATGTCCGAGACGGTTGCCGTCTGGACCTTGCCAGCCTTGGCGCCGCTGTCATCCTTCACGGTCGCGCCGGTCACCTTGCCGAAATAGCCGGCGGCAAGCAGCGCATCGACTGCCTTCTGGGCGCTGGCTTCATCCTTGGCGGTGATGGTGATCTTGCCACCCTTCTGATCGCAGGTCGCCTTGGCGCCGTCAACCTTGGCGACGGCCTCGTTCACGCCTTTAACGCAGTTGTTGCAGCAGAGGTGGGTCTTCTCGACGGTGGCGGTCGCATCGGCAAGCGCGATCGAAGAAAGCGCCATGGGTGCGAGCAATCCAAAAACACGAAGTGCGGTTCGATACATGCGAAGCTCCTTTGTTGGAAGAATTGGACCGGCGGATCATATCGCAATCGCTCGGAGAGTAAAAGCGCGAAGGGTGGATCACGCTTTTATGCTGGACGCTCGGTCGGAACTGATCGCAACAATTGATAGTGCGGGGTGTAGCGGGAGACTCAGACGGGGACTTCCTCTGTGTTGCAGGTTTGCGCTCAGAACCCTCTTGCCTGTACTCAGGGGAGAGGGCAGGGTGAGGGGACGGTGCGCCAGTTGGCGAAGTACGCTCACTGGCGCATCCCTGTCCCCTCACCCCAGCCCTCTCCCCTGAGTACAGGGGAGAGGGAGAAGGCGCGCACGGCGCCTGCATGGGCGCGACACGACACCATAGCGACCGGGCGTCACAGGACTGTATTCCGCGCACCTCGAGCGCTCACCCCCGGTCATTCCGCATGCGAAGCATCTCATGGACGAAGGCATCGGTCGTTTTCAGATCGGGCGCGGATTGTCTGACGCGATCGAGCAGTTGCTCGGCATCGGTTCTCCGCTCGCCCAAAGCCATCAGCGTGGCGATGGCATCTTCCTCAACCGGCAATCGGCGGCCGCGCGGTTGCATCGCCTTGCCCTTCGCGTCGAGGGGCGTGGCGAAGCGCGCGGCTTTTCCGGCCAGCTCCGCGATGATCTGCTCGGCCATGCGCTTCCCGATCTGCGGCAGGCCGACCAGAAAGCGCGAGTCGCGGCTTTCAATGGCCTGCGCGATCTCTCCGGCGGGCAGCGCCAGCGCCTTGAGGGCCTTACGCGGGCCGATTCCTTTGACGGTGATGAAAAGCTGGAAGAAGGCTTTATCCTGGGCTTGCAGAAACCCGATCAGCCGCGGCTCAAGATTGCCGCCGGATGCGTCGCCCTCGATGTACATCACGGTGTGAAACGTCAACTCACTGCCGATGGCATCCCGCAGCAGCGGCAAATCCGCGGCGGCGATCAGCATCTCGCACATCAGCGGGCCCACCTGCAAATGAATGCGGTCCTCATCAACGCGCCGAAGTTCGCCGGTCAAAGCTGAGATCATGCTCGGGATTGTACCGATCGCGGTGTCATCGCGCGCAGGCGATCCAAATGCATTCCGCAGCAAAGCGCCACCGCCAGCGCGTCGGCGACATCCGGCGGCTCGGGCGGCGTGGGCAGATTCCATTGCATCTGGATTGCCTTCTGCATCTGGATCTTGCTCGCGTGCCCGTTTCCCGACACCGCCTGCTTGATTCGATTGGAGGAGAATTGCTCGATCTGAATTTCGCGCTTGCGGGCGGCGAGGATGATGACGCCGCGCGCGTGGCCCATGAGGATCGCTGTGCGCGGGTGGGCGTAGTGTGCGTAGAGTTGCTCGACAGCGCAAATCGCCGGCTTGTGTTCGATCAGCAGGGCATCAAGTTCGGCCTCAAGTTCGACCAGACGATCAGCCAGTGGCTGTTTTGCGTTGAGTCGAATGACCCCGCCGTCAATGAGCCTGGGCCGCATGGGGCGGTAGTCGATCAGGCCGTAGCCGGTGATCTTGAGGCCGGGATCGATGCCTAATAAAAGCATAGGGGGGTGGGAAGAGTGATCAGAAGGCACGAAGGCACGGAGGCACGAAGGCACGGAGGCACGAAGGCACGAAGGGAAAAGCGGGGAGCTCTTTTTCCTTCCCTTCGTGCCTTTGTGCCTAGGTGCCTTCGTGCCTCTTCAGTGTTCATTCTTTTCGCCATTCTGTTCCTCCCGCCCGGTCTTCCAGCGTGATTCCGATTTCGGTCAGGCCTTTGCGGATGGAATCGGCCAGGGCGAAGTTCTTCGTGGCGCGGGCCTCCTGGCGGAGCTTGATGATCAACGCCATGAGCTGGCCGGGGAGCGGGTCGGCCTTGGCCGGGGCGGCGGCTCGCGTGCTGAAGAAGCCGAGCACGCCCGCAAGATTGCGGACCGTTTGCCCGCCGGCGACGGCAGCCGCAATCAACTCTGAGTTTCGCGATCGCTCCAGATCATTGCGCTCGATGAAGGCGTTCACCTCGCCCGCCATCTCGTGCAGGGCGGCAATCGCGCCTGCCGTGTTGAAGTCGTCGTCCATCATCTCCAGATACTTCATTTTCAACGCCAACACATTTTTCGCGAAGCTCGCGTGATCGGTTTCCAGCAACGCGCTGGCGGCACGATCCATATCGTCTCCCTTTTCGGGCAGCGGATGACCGGTGAGCCGCTGGACGCGCTCAAAGAGACGGAGAAAAGTGGAGAGGCCTTTCTTTGATGCGGCTACGACTTCTTCGCCAGAGTCGATCGGCGAGCGATAGTGCGTGCTCAAATACAGATAGCGCACCAGATCAGCGCCCATGCTCGCGATCATGTCGCGCGCATCGCGAACGTTCCCCAGGCTTTTGCTTTCCTTCTCGTCCTTCCATTCGCCGCTGGCGAGCTTGGTCTTCACGCGGGTCAGGCCGTTGTGCATCCAGTATTTGACGAAAGGCTTATCCGTACTCGATTCGCTTTGGGCCAGTTCGTTCTCGTGATGCGGGAACATGAGATCCATCCCGCCGCCGTGAATGTCGAGCGTCTCGCCCAAGTACTTGATGCTCATGGCGGTGCATTCGATGTGCCAACCGGGGCGGCCCTTGCTCCAGGGAGAATCCCACATCGGCTCGCCGGGCTTGGCGGATTTCCAGAGGGCGAAGTCCGCCGCGTTGCGCTTGCCCGCGCCCTCGAGATCGCGCGTGCCGGCTTCCTGCTGCTCGGTCGTGCGATGCGAAAGCTTCCCATAATCCGGATCGCTGGCGACATTAAACCAGACATTCCCCTCGGCGACGTACGCATGCCCCTTGGCAATCAGATTCTGAATGATCTGAACGATCTCCGTCATGTGCTCGGAGGCTTTGGGGAAGCGATCGATCGAATCGACGCCGAGCTGCGCGAGGCAATCCAAATAGTCGCGTGTGCACTTCTCGGCGACCGCCTGCGTGGAAGTATTCTGTGCCGCGGCTTCGTGGATAATCTTGTCGTCCACGTCCGTGATGTTGACGACCCAGGTGACCTGATATCCCTTGTAAACCAGGTATCGCTTCACCGCATCGAAAATCACCGGCCCAACCATATGCCCCATGTGCGGCGGCTTGTAGACGGTCGGCCCGCACAAATACATCCCCACATGCCCCGGCTTCACCGGCTGAAACAGTTCTTTCTGCTTCGAAAGCGTATTGTAAACGCGAAGACTCATGCGCCAGATAGTACGGACGGGCGGCACCGGCTTCCAGCCCGCCCAAGCCCACCGTCGCGGGAGTAAGAGGAGTTATGAAGATGGCTACCCCAAGATCAAAAGAGAAAGCCGCACATGTCGAAGCGGATTATCTGCAACTGGTGAGGCAGTTCCCGCTTAAGCCGCTTACTTCCCGTCGTGAGTTCGAACGAGCCGGGAAGATTCTTGACCACTACAACGGGCGCGAAGACCTCACTACTGGTGAGCGGGATTATGTCGCCGCACTTGCGCGCTTTGTGGAAGACTTCGAGCAGAAACAAGCAACCGCCTCGGTCAGGTAGAATCTTTGTGTCTGTCCTCTCCGGTCCCGTGGCACCGCAGCTCGACTCGCCTGAAAGATTTTCGACAAAATCCGGGCCGCTTCCAACTCCCAGGCGCAACCTTGATAATAGTTTGGGCGGGTGCTTGACTGAGCAATTTTGCAGAGACAGAAACCTGTCCGAAGAGGAGTTGAACCGGTGGCTCGATACATCTGTTGCCTCACGTTGCTTTTATCGGGCGCGGCAAGTTTCGCCGCGCCGGCTGTGTCGTTCGATTGGCCGCAATGGCAGGGGCCGGATCGCGACGCCGTTCAGAAGGAAACCGGATTGCTGAAGACCTGGCCCAGACAAGGCCCGCCGCTGGCTTGGAAGATTGGTGAACTTGGCGGCGGCTACAGCGCGCCGTCGATCGCCGCGGGGCGAATCTTCGGCATGAGCCGGCGCGACGGCAAAGATGTTGTCTGGGCGTTGTCGGAAAAGGACGGCAAACCGCTTTGGTCAACGCCGCTGGAAGCGGCTCCGGCTCAAGGGATGCCGCAAGGCGAAGAGGGGCCCGCAGGCACGCCGACGGTGGACGGAGATCGGCTCTACGTCATCTGCAGCGGCGGCGAGATTGGCTGCCTTTCGGTTGCGGATGGAAAAGTCGTCTGGCACAAGAGCATGGCCACGGATTTCGGCGGAGCCGTCCCGACTTGGAACTACCGCGAATCGCCGCTCGTCGATGGGGATAAAGTGATCTGCACGCCCGGCGCCAGCGACGCCATGATGGTCGCGCTGGATAAACTCACCGGCAAAACCATTTGGAAAACTCAGATGGCTGGCAGCGGAAGCGCCGCCGGCAGCGGGAGCCGGCCCGGGCCCGGCGGGGGGACGTTTCGGGAATCGGGCGCAAGCTATTCATCGGCCATCGCGTTCGATTTCGCCGGCCAACGCCAATACGCGCAGATGACCTCCAAGGCGCTGATCGGCGTGGCCGCGGCCGACGGAAAGCTCCTGTGGCAATATGCCAAACCGGCCAATTCCAGTGGCATCAACTGCACCACGCCGATCTATCACGACGGCATGGTCTTCGCCACCTCCGCATACGCCGCCGGCGCCGGCGTCGTGAAGCTCATCAAAACCCCAGCCGGCGGCATCAACGTCTCCGAAGTCTGGTTCTCCCGAAAAATGCAGAACCACCACGGGGGCGTCATTCTCCTGGACGGATCTCTCTACGGCGCCAACGGCGGCAATGAAGGCGGTGCCGCGCTTTGCATGGATTTCAAAACCGGCGACATCCTCTGGAATCAGCGAAACGATGCAACCGCCGCCAAGGGTTCGATGGCGTTCGCCGATGGGCGCATCTACTACCGCGGCGAAGATGGCGCGATGCTCCTGATCGACCCAAGCCCACGGCAATACATCGAACGCGGCCGCTTCCAGGAGCCGGACCGCAGCGAGGCGCCGAATTGGACGCATCCGGTCATTGCTAACGGCAAGCTCTATTTGCGGGATCAGAACGTGCTGCTGTGTTACGATATCAAAGCGAAATAGCATCGCGACGCGTCTTTCGCTTTGCGCGAGACGCACCTACAATTTTAAGCGTAAGTCCGCAGACTCCAGTGCCCCAGAGGATGGCCAAAGCGATGCCAGTAACCTTCGAGGATCGGGTGACTCTTACCAACATCAGTTGGGGTTTTTACCAAGCGATGCTACGCGAAATCGGGGACGGGCACGTGCGCCTTACATTCGATCAAGGAAGGCTTGAGATCATGTCACCCTCCGGCTTTCACGAGGATGTCAAAAAGTCGATTGCCCGCCTTCTCGAAGCGTATGCAGATGAGGCCGGGATCGTCCTCGAAGGACTCGGCTCGACAACATATTCGCGCGAGGACCTTCAAAAGGGCTTGGAACCGGATGAATGCTATTACATCGCAAATGCTCCCGCAATAATCGGCAAGCGGGAGCTCGACCTGGCGGTGGACCCACCGCCGGACCTAGCCATCGAAGTTGATATCTCGCCGCCGGGCGTCGCGCGTCAGCCGATCTATGCGGCGCTGGGCGTGCCTGAGATATGGCGTTACGACGGCCGGCGGCTTGTTTGCCTCCATCGTCACACAGAGCCAGCGACCGGGCCACGATACGTTCCCGCCGACAAGAGCCTATCATTCCCGCAGCTATCGCTCGCGGATTTTAACCGGTTCATCGAAATCGCGATCAGCCAAGGTCAGTCCGCGGCGGTGCGCGAACTCCGCCAGTGGATGAGATCGAAATGAGCGATCCTGACACCCGTGAATTGCGGTTGTCAGGGTCTAGTCTTCGACAATCAGTTTCACGTGCTGGATATCGTGCGCGTACTTCACGGCACGGTCGATAATCGCCAACCGCTCCTCGTTGCTGACCGGCGATTGAGCGCCATCAGAGTTAGACCAGGTGGTCATTGAGCTGGCGCTCATGCGATAGCCGTTGGTCCATGTCCAGATCATGCTCGTGCGGCGGGTCGCTTCGATGTAGTGAAGCGTTTCGCCGCGGAACTCGGCGTCGAATTCATACTTGTCAGCCAACCCGTGCGGAGCGCCGGATTGAGATGTCGTGTCAGACATGTCGCATCCTATGCAGTCCTCAAGCCAAGCAGAATCACCGCATGCGCCGCGATCGCCTCGCCGCGGCCGATGGCGTCGCAGCCTTCATTGGTGCCGGCTTTCACGTTGATTTGGTCTTCGCTGACGTCGAGCATCTGCGCGATTGATTTGACCATCGCCGGCTTAAAGGATTTGAGCTTTGGCCGCTCGGCAAGAATTGTGACATCCAGATTCTGCACCGCGAATCCGGCCGCAGTGACCTTGCTATAAACCTCATCCACAAACACGCGGCTGGCGGCGTTCTTCCATTTCGGATCGTTGGGGAAATGCTCGCCGATATCTCCCCAGGCCATCGCGCCCAGCAACGCATCGACGAGCGCATGAAGCACTACATCGCCATCGCTATGCGCGACAGGGCTGATTTGCTCGGAGACGAGAATTCCGCCCAGCATCAGCCACCCGCCGGGTTGCAGGCGATGCAGATCGTAGCCATGGCCGATCCGATTTTGCGGGCGCGTTGCGTTTCGCGTTGAGGCCATCTCGGTTTTCTGTAGGGGCGAACCTTGTGTTCGCCCGTCTGCCGCGCCCGATTCCGGCGGCATCGACTGTAGGGGCGAACCTTGTGTTCGCCCGGTCTGGCCGCCCGCATTGCTCGCCCGTAGGGGCGAACCTTGTATTCGCCCTTCATCGATTGCGCGGGGCCGAGGGTGAACACAAGGTTCACCCCTACAAGAATCATCGCGCGCCTGCTGGGGCGAACCTTGTGTTCGCCCTTCTTCTATCGCGCTGGGCGGAGGGTGAACACGAGGTTCACCCCTACTCGGCCAGTCACTCGCCCGTAGGGGCGAACCTTGTGTTCGCCCTTTTTTGGGAGCGGCAATGGCCGTCTCACGGGACAGCGCCTGCGCCCACTGCCTCACATCGTCCGTTCCAATTCCGGCGGGGTTCTCCGAATCCTCGTTCCAGCGCTGCGGATTTGTCTCAATGTAATGCCGGATCTGATGAAGCGCGTCATCGTCGCGAATGACATGCTCGAAATAGTTCGGCTGCCAGAGGTGTTGGTCGAATCGTTGCCAGCCGTCCGCTTTAACGCCACGAATGTAGGCGTTAGTCGTTATCGATTTGAAACCTTGAAGTACGCGGCCGATTGACTTGTCGGCCGTGCCCCGGGGTCGCGAACCATTTGCCGGCATGTCATGCTCGTGGGGATATGCGGCAATTCGCTCTTCATGCGCGCCCAATGCGTCCCCCAGAATGATGATGCCGTGGAGATGATTGGGCATGACGACAAACGCATCGACGTCGGCGAACGGGAACTGCTCGGAGATGCGGCTCCAGGAATCCTGAAGCATGCGTCCGGCATCGTTCAAATGCATTTGGCCATCATGAATCTCCCCGAAGAGCGGTCGCCGTTGCCCGACACAAATCGTTATGAAATACGCGCCGGCGGCGGAGTAGTCGTAAGACGCCAGACGAATTGATCGCCGATGATGAACCGCCGGATCAAAAGGCATGAAAGGAATCATGCGGAATGCGCGCCATGAACACAAGGATTTGCGACGATTGAGGCGACCGGCAAATCGAAAGAGGGCGTATTGTCCGGGGTAAACGTTGTGTTCACGGGCGTCGTTTGCGCGGGCGACGGAGGGCGAACACTAGGTTCGCCCCTACATAGTTGACGCGCGTTACTCGCGGTTGACGCAGGGCGAACACAAGGTTCGCCCCTACATTGTTTACCCGCGTACTCGCGGGCGACGCAGGGCGAACACGAGGTTCGCCCCTACGGGCAAGTCGGGGTGGATACGCGAACACAAGGTTCGCCCTACTCGTGCAGATTGTATTCGTTGATCTTGCGGTAGAGCGTTCGCTCACCGATGCCGAGGATTTTGGCGGCTTGTTCTCGGTTGCCATTCACGAGCTTGAGCGTGTTGCGGATCAATTCCTTTTCGGCTTGTTCGAGGCTGATGCCGACGAGGTTGTTCATGCCGCCGACGATTTCGCCGCCGGCGGGGCGGATTTCTGGCGGGAGATTTTGGACCGTGAGCTTCGGGCCGGTCGAGAGGACGACCATCTGTTCGATCACCTTTTTCAGCTCGCGCACATTGCCCGGCCAGGAATAACTCATCAGCACTTGATTGGCCTCGGGAGCGATGCCTTCGATTTGCTTGTTGTATTTCTCGGCGGCGCTGTTCATGAAATAGTGGATCAGCAGCGCGATGTCTTCGCGCCGCTCGCGCAGCGGGGGGATTTGCAGCGTGACGCCGTTGATCCGCTGAAACAAATCCTGGCGGAAATCGTTCTCGGCGACCATCTCCTTCAGGTTTTTATTCGTGGCGCTGATGATGCGGACATCGACTTGGATTGGATCATTGGAGCCGAGGCGGACGACTTCGCCATTATCGATGGCGCGCAGGAGCTTGGCCTGCATTTCGTGCGGCATGTCGCCGATCTCATCGAGGAAGAGCGTGCCGCCGTCGGCATGCTCGAAGCGGCCTTCGCGATCGGTGGCAGCGCCGGTGAACGCGCCTTTCACATGGCCGAATAATTCATCCTCGAGAATCGTCGGGGCGAAACCTGCGCAATTCATGATGACCAGGCGATTTTTGCGGCGTTTGCTGTGTGTATGGATTGAGCGGGCGATCAGTTCCTTGCCCGTGCCGCTTTCCCCCAGAATGAGGACGGAAATGTCGGTCGGAGCCACTTGCCGCGCGGTCTGCATGAGCTGCTGCATCGCGCCGCTCTGGCCGATGATCCCTTCAAACCCGCTCATGTCGATGAGCTGTTCCTGGAGGACCTGATTCTGCGCCTGCAGCGCCGCCTTCTCCGCGGCACGGTTCACCTGCGCGCGGAAATAATCCAAATCGAGCGGCTTCTCGATGTAGTCGTACGCGCCGTCGTTGAGCGCTTGCTTGCAGGTGGGAATGTCGGCATGAGCCGTCACCAAAATGACCGGCGGGGCAGGCTGGTTGCGCTGCGCGGCGTGCAGCACATCCAGCCCTTCCTGCTTCCCTTCCATCATCAGATCGGTGACAATCACATCATACTTACGCCGGCTTAACTTGGACTGAGCGTCGGAAAAATTAAACGCCAGATCGCACTTGTGGCCCTGACGTGTGAGGGCCTCGCACATCACCTGCGCGTGTTCCTGCTCGTCGTCCACTACAAGTATTTGAGATTTCTTAATTTCGTTCTCGGACATAGTGCGCCGGTGTGATATTAAGGTGCCGCCGACCCCGAAAGCAATTGCCGCGGACGGGGCGGCTCGTGGGTTACAGCAAAATCTTTTTTCCGGAAGGACGGGCTCGATGATTCCCCTCGTGCAAGAGCGTCTGGGTAAAGGTGTGCGCCGCGCCGCGCGAACAACAGCAGGGCGGCTGATCGAGAATCTCGAACAACGCCTGTTTCTTGCGGGCCAATCGTTTGACCTGAATTTCGATAAGTTGGCGCCGGGCACGGTCATTACGAATCAGTTCAGCAAGCAGGGCGTGGTCTTCTCCGGTTTGAACGTCCGCGAAACGGTTGCCGCTGATGGCGGCGCGCATTCGGGTGGGAATGTGCTGAATATCTCGACGTCCGTATCACTGGGCGTCAGCCCCACGCCGAACCTTACCGGGCAGTTTTCCGGAAACGTCGACGACGTGAGCATGTTCGTTGGCGCGATGAGCGCGCCTCTGAAAGGACCGATTTCGGGTCAGGCGGTGCTCACGGCGTTTAGCTCCAACGGCAAAATCGTCGCGCAGAGCAAGGTCCCGATTACCAGCACCAAGTTTTCGCAGTTGATCGAGGTCAGCACCAAGACCGCGATCATCCGCCGCTTTGTGCTAACTGGCTCGGGCGCGCCGATTGGCGCCGATGACATCCAGTACCACTTCCATCCAGGCTTCACGATCACGCCGGCACACAGCTCAGTCACGGTCGGTGTGAGTAGCTCAGTCAACGACAACCTGACACTCGCGCGGCTATTCGGATCGACCGGCAATATCACCTTCTCAGCCAGCGGCCTGCCGAGCGGCGTGAGCGCCATTTTTACGCCGACCACCGTTACCACCGGAACCTCGACGCAATTGCAGCTCGTCGCGTCCAGCGCGGCGGTCGCAACGCCGCCGAGCGGCGTCCCGATCACCATTACCGGCACGCCCGCCAGCTCATCGGTTGCCGACGGGCCGCTGACCGCGACGATTACACTTAATGTCGTCCCGGCCCTCACGGCGACCTTCGACCAATCGAGCTTCACTGTGATCGGAGCATCCGCCGTCGGGTTCACAGTTCAGCGCGGGCCCGGATTCTCGGGCGGATTTAACATGTCGTTGACCGGACTGCCTGCGGGCATGACCGGGCGCATCTCCCCGGTCTTTGCCGCCCCAGGCTCGGGCCCCGTTTCGGGCTTTGTCACCTTCACTCCTTCGACGACAACGCCGCTTGGCCCGACTACGGTCACGCTCCATGTCACCGACGGACCGATCACGGCGACCGCGACGATCAGCGTTACGGTCCGGCAATTCAGCTTGACCTCGTTCAGCCCGGCCTCCGGCAACGCGCCGCAACTGCTTCAGCCGGGAACGCTCCTTACGCTGCATGGCGTCGGGCTCGATCTGGTGCGCTCCGTGCAGTTCGGCAACGTCGATGCGCTGGCGACGCCGATCAGCGTCACCGGCGGCGGCACGACGCTTACGGCGCGGGTGCCGCGCCTGGCGACCAACGGACATGTCACCATCATCGCAGTCAACGGCTCGACCTGGAGCAATGGCGTCAACTTCACCGTTCACAGTTTCCGAAATACCAATGGCTATTCCTTCTCGAACTTCAACGTCGGCGGCGTGACCTGGGACGATATGGTGCAGGCGTTCGGATTTGACCAGACTCATATCTGGGGTACGCCAATCCCAGACCCCCTCGCGGCAATCATGTGGGGCATCGCGGCGGCAACGCTGAATGACGGACAGTGCTTCGGCGTGTCGCTCAGCTCTTCGCGCTTCCGCGGTGGAATCGTGCCGCTCAACTTTTTCCTGACACAACCGGGTCTTCCGGCCTCGACCGTCTGGAATCTACAGGGCCCGGATATTGCCGGTGGTGGCGGTGGTCCAAGCAGCGCGCTGGCGCATCTGATTCACATCGATCATCTTCAGCAGCTTAGCACGCAGTATTTGCTCGATTACGTAGCCGACGTCGGCGTACATGCGACGCTAGCCGCCGTCAGTGGCGCGACGGCGGCGGACTTGGTGCGAAGCGAAGTCACCTCCAAGCTGAATCTGGGAATTACGCCGATCATCGCGATCAGCGATAGCGGCAGCGGACACGCCATCCTCGGCTACGACATTGAAAACGATCCGTCCGATCCGCATGGATTCTTCATCGACTGCTACGATCCCAACGAGCCGTTCTTCCCATCGGAGAATTCAGATGCCGCCGAGCATATGGACCGCGAGCAGGTCAGCCGCGTGCATGTACGAGGGAATGGCACATGGGAATTCCTCAACCTGCAGGAACCCAACAGCGGGCCGAATTGGCATGGCCCGCTCGGTTCGCTGGCGGTGGCGTCGCCGCGGGATATTCCAGTCGTTCCAGCGCTGCCGACCTCGCCGGCGAGCTTGGCCCATATCATCTTCGGCACGGGCGCGACGACCACACAGATTACCGATGCCGCCGGGCACACCTTGCTCGACAAGGCCGGCAATCAAAACAACAACATCGACACGCGCATCCCCGACTCGGCGGTGTTTTTCCCAGATCACGGCGAGAACTTGCCATCCATCCCGCTGGATCTGCTCGGTAATAGCGGCCCCTTCAAGCAAACCGTGACGGGTACCGGCGACGGAGTCTATTCACAGAGCTATATCGACGGCTCATTTGCCATCAAGGTGGCTAACGTCGTCTCGACCAAAGGCATCGTCGATTCACTGACCTACGACACGAAGACTGCGAGCCTGCTCTTTCACACTGCTGCCGAATCGAAGACGGCGCGCATCCAGCTGGCGGGCGATACAGACTCCGGCGATCGCAGCGCGACCTTCGACCTCAAGACATTTTCATCGGGAGATGACCGGTTTGCATTTGGCAGCGGCATGGGCGCACTCACGTTTTCCCATCACGGCCCGTCAACCACGTTCAATTTCCTACTTCAGGAAGTCGGCTCCAAGGGTGACGGCGGCAGCTTCTCGTCCCGCCCAATTCCGGTCCTCGATAGCGATGTGGTCACAATCACGCCTTCAAACTGGCAGAATCTGGGCACCGGCGCGATCTCCATTGTCATCCTTCACAAAGGCGGCAAAAAGACGACACTGGAGATGGGCAATCAAGGAACGGGGGAAACGATTCAGGCCACCGAAGGCGTCGCTTTCGACACCATTATTGCCAAGTTTGTCGACGGATCAGTCAAGCCTCAGCCCGTGGGCGCGATCATCGACTGGGGCGACGGCACAACCTCTCTGGGCAACGTCATTCCCAACGCGGCAGATAACACGTTCGAGCTGCATGGAACCCACACCTACCTCCAGCCTCAGACTTATGTGATCACCGCGCAATTCGGTGACGCGGAAGGCCCATTGGGGGGCGAGGTGCGATCGATCGCGACTGTTGCTCCGATGAAGTTCAAGGTCGTTGCGATCAATCCAACGCCGACTGTTGGCAAGGCATTCACCGGGCCGGTTGCGACGTTTGCTGATCCCAACATCCGCGCGGGATTGGGCGATGTGAATACCACGATCAACTGGGGCGACGGCACCAGTTCCGCCGGCGAGCTGACGCAAATCAAGCCGGGCGTCTTTACCGTTTCCGGCCGTCACACATTCAGTAAAGTCGGCGCGCTTAAAGGCAGCGTACGCATCAGCGATTCGCCCGCGATGCTGCTCGGGGGCAGCGCCTTCTCAGCAACAAAAGGCAAGGAGTTAGCCGGCCCGATCACGATGACCAGCATCCCCGTCGGGGCACACGCGACCGATTACCAGGCGATGATCGCCTGGGGCGACGGCACAACATCTGTCGGCCTCCTCTCCGTCAACGGCGACGGGCTGCTGGTAATAGAAGGCAAACACGTCTACACAAAGTCCGGCGATTTCACCCCAGTCGTCCAACTGCTCAGCGGGCCAGGTGTGACGGTGCCGGTTACGTTTAACGTGTTGAAGTAGTGCACCTCTCCCTCTCCCTTGAGTACAAGGGAGAGGGAGAGGAGATGGGGCCGGATCCGAAGTTGCGTCGTATCGATTTCCTACACGACGGGCCACGCCGTCTTACTACAGAATTCTCGTTTCTCGCCCATTGTCATGCAGAGGTACTCCGAAGCATCTGGCTAGATTGCGCGAGTGGACCAAGTACTTTCGAGTACCCGTCCTGAAGCGCGGCGGGCAGTGCCCGCCCTACGCGCCGCATTCGCCCGTAGGGCGGGCGCTGCCCGCCGCTTTCGTCCTTCGTCGCTGCACCAAACGTAGACGGGCCCCTCGAATCTGGATTCTCTCACGACGCCGGCAACGAAATCGTAAAAACCGATCCCTTCCCCTCCTGGCTGGCGACGGAGAGTTTGCCGCCGTGCTCGTCGACAATGCGCCTCGAGATCGCCAGGCCAAGGCCGGTGCCGCCCTTTTTGGTGGAGTAGTACGCGTCGAAGATTCGCGAGCTGACGTCCGGGCTCATGCCGCGGCCGGTGTCGGTGATGTCGATTCGGACGGTGCCATCCCGAGACGCCGCGCTCAGGATGATCTCGCCGCCGGTTTCGGGCATCGCCTGCAGGGCGTTGAGCATCAGATTGAGGATTGCCTGCTTGATCAGCTTTTCATCGACGTTGGCGGTGATCGGCGTCTCGGAGTTTCGCACCCGCAGTTGCACGCGGTAAAGCTGCGCCTGCGGGACAAAAAAATCGACCAGCTCTTCGAGAATCTGATTCACATCCGTCGGCTTGCGATCGAGCTCGATCTTCCCGGCATATCGCAGAAAGTCGTCGAGGATATCCCGCAGGCGGCCGGTCTCCTTCTGCACGGTGCTGAGCCGCGCAACCAGCCGGCTGTAGCCGGGCCAATTGGGATCCAGATCCTCTTTAAGCAGTTGCAGATTCAAGCCGACGGTGGAGAGTGGATTCTTGATTTCATGAGCGAGCCCGCCGGTGAGGGTCCCCAATTCGGCAAGCCGCTCGGCGTGCCGCGTGCGCTGCTGCAAGCGCTCATAACGCCGATAGGCGATCACGCCAACAGCGCCCGTCAGCGCAAGGCCCGCCAGCAATCCAGTGATCAATCCCCAGGCAAAAGCCATGGCCGGCGAAGGTTACGGGGGATGGGGCAAATTGCAATTCCGGCATGCTGCGCACGGAGCTTTCGTAAACCGAGAGCGCACTCAGAATGGGGGCGTACTCGGAACGAGGGCGCGCTGGGCGCGCTTAGAACCCTCTCCCCTGTACTCAGGGGAGAGGGCAGGGTGAGGGGACAGCGTGTTGCAATACGGCGCGATTCGCAAGTTGAAGCGTTCGTCCCCTCACCCCAGCCCTCTCCCCTGAGTACAGGGGAGAGGGAGTAATGCGCGTTACCGGCGACTTATTCACAGATCGTTCGTCTTCTGCGCCAACGCAAAATGCACAGTCTCCAACACCAACCCCCACTTATGCCTTCGGCTCGATGGCTCGCAATAACACCCCGCGCCCGCGGAATCCCGCATCCACGTGAGCACGTCATTCAGCGGCTTGCCCAGCAGCGGCTTCTCGTGCGCAATAGCGACCATCAGATGCTCAGCATTATTCATGTAGCGGCACATGAAGGTGTATCCCACATCTCCGGGCGCGGGGGCGCACTGCTGGGCAAGAATCGGATATCCCTGCTCGGCCGGCCCGAGCTTCAGCGTGTAATGGAAGTGCAGCGCGCGGCCCATGTTGCTACACGTCGTTCCCTCGTAATGAAAGATCGCATCGATCGTCCCATCCGGCGCGAACGTCAGCTTCAATCGCTCATTTGCCCAGCGCGCCAGCGCCTTGGTGTTGACGGCATATTTCGCCGCCGGATCGAGCGGGACGATTCGCGCCGGCGGCTTTTCCAGAGACTCCATCGGCGCGGCGGGAACATCCAGCTCTGAGTGTTCGGGCGCGCGAATGTAAGCGGCGCGTCGATATTGGCAGCCGATGTAGGAGCAGTTTTCGCACGGGTTCAGATCCGTCAGCTTGGCCACGCGATTGGTGTGGCGCGTCAAGCCGAACACCGCCAGCAGCGATTTCTTCGGCCGCAGCATCCCGGATTCCAGCACATCCAGCGGCCCAATCAGTGGCGCGCTGGCGCCGCGGCGAATCAATTCCAACAATCGCGGCTGCTGGCCGATGTCCCACTCCGGATATCCGGGGCTGTAGTGCGGCAGCACCGCCATCTCCTGGCGCTCCGCCCAGGCGCAAAGCCGCGCGCCGCCCATCGTCACCAGATGCTCGACAACCGCTGATCCAAAAACTTCCAGGAAGAAATACTCATCCGGCTTCTCTTCAAGCCACAGCTTCTGCGCTTCCTCCTCCGCTTCCTGCCCCGCGCTGGCAACGACCAGCACCGCGCCATGTGCCTCCGCGTGAGCCAGCGTGTTATGCAGCCGTTTGCTGCTAAACGATTCGCCGTCGATCAGAATGGAGTCAGGGGATAACTGAATGTTTGAAACTTCCCGCGCATAAACCCACGGGCGGCCATGCTTGAGATACCAGGCGCGGGCGCGGTCGGCCAGATCGCGCGCGTGGCCTTCCAATACATGCGCGCGCGGATACCCCAGCAGCCGCTTGTACTCGGCGGGCTGCACGTTCACATCGGGGACCGCATCGACCAATTCGATCATCCGGTAACCTGTATCGATTCCACCGGCTTAAACTGACATCCTTCGACGAAGAAATCGAAGAACTGCGGATGCGTCTCGAGCCGGCAATGCTCGACTCGTTTCACGAGATGCTCCAGTTCCTCTCGTGCTGTGCGCGAGAGCAGCGCCATGCTCGCCCCTTCGATCGCGGCGTTTCCGATCTGCACAATCTTCTCATCGGCAAGATTGGGAATGAGCCCGATGCGCCTCGATGCGTCGATCCGCAAATGCCGCCCGAATCCGCCGGCCAGATAGAAAACATCGACATCGTCAAAATCGATTCCGTAATTGCTGAAGATTACATGCAGCCCGGCGACGTTTGCGCCTTTGGCCTGCGCGAGCTCATTCACATCGCTCTCGAGGAAATCGATTTTGTTTGCAGCATCGACTTCGACTCGCGACTGATCTTCAAATCGGCCCATCGAGTTCATGCGGCCGGTCCGCAGAAGCTCGCTTAGCAGATCGACAAGACCGGAGCCGCAGATTCCCTGAGGCTTGCCGCCGCCGATAACACCGAGCTGAAGTTCGCCGCTGTCGGAGATGGATACGTTCTCGATCGCGCCATCAAGGCCAGGCATTCCGCAATGTATCGCGCCGCCCTCGAACGCCGGCCCGGCCGGGCACGAGGCGGCGAGAATGCGATCCTTGTTCCCCAGGATCAGTTCTGTATTGGTGCCGATATCCATGATCGCCACGGTTCGCGATTCCTCCGCCAAACCCACCGCCAACATGCAGGCGGCGGCATCGGCGCCGACATGCCCGCTGATGATCGGCGCGCCGTACACGCGTGCCTTGGGATTGATCGGCAGCAGGCATCGCCGCGCCGTGTCGGTCAGGCTCGTGGTCGTTCGCTTGCCGGCGGCCATGTCGATTTCGGTGATCGACCGATACGGATTCTGCCCGATCGAATAGACGTTCTGCCGAAAAAACAGATCGCGCATGGTCGAGTTGCCGACGATGACCGCTTCATAAATCGAGTGCGGATTGACCGGAAAATCCTCGATCGCATGGCTCATGTAGCCGGCGACAGTTCTCATCAAAAGCTTGCCGCGGTTCGTGCAGTCATAATGAATGCGCGACATCACATCAGAGCCGCCGAAGCGCTGTGGATTTTCAAACGAAGCGTCGGCGACAAGCTCGCCGGTTTCCAAATCATGGAGCCGCACGACGATCGTCGTCGTCCCCAGATCAACGGCGATTCCATGAATCGGCCCGGATCGACGATCGACTTCCTGGCCATCCATGAAGACCCGCTCGCCATCGCGCGCGACGGCGGGATCGAGCCGCGCTTTGCCGCAGATCTGCCCAACTGCGCCCCGCTCGATCCGCATCTGCCCGCGGCGCATCGTATGGCAGCGCACCACGCCCGAGGCGGCGACAAGCCTGCATTGACACGAGAGCCGAAAGCTTCCCTTCAGATGCTTCTCAAGCTCGGTAGGAGGCGAAAGACAATTAATCCCCTCAACGATCTCGACAACGCACTCCTTACATTTGCCATTCTTCTGGCAGGAAGTCGGCACGCGAACGCCAGATGATTGTGCAACATCAAACAGCGATGCCCCCGCCTCGGCTTGCACGACGATGCCATTGATGTTGAGCGTAAGCGGCATGGACAAACGGCGATTAGTCTATTTCGGAAATGATCTGGTTGGGATCGCGCGGAACGAGCTGCTGATTGGTGCAATCGACGAGCAAGTCCAAATCTTCCATGACGATCGCGCCGATCAATGCCGACTCCCGCGCGGGTTCCACGATCGCATTGAAGATGCCTTGGCGGCCGGCATAGCGAAGATGAACTCGGCGAGCGATCGATCGCGTGGCAATTCTGCCGTCGGCGTATCGAACTTGTGTGCTGCCATCGATGAGTAAACCAAGTTGCTTGGCCGTCGATTCGGGAATCACCAGACGCGCGGCACCGCTGTCCACGACCCCTCGAAGGCGCACCTGGCGCACTTCTTGCTCAGTAATTTGGCCAGCTTCGGCGCGTGCCACGTCCCAGTCATTGGCCAGCTCGACCTCTACCGAAAAACGCCCCATCTTAGTCTCCTTGGATGCAACCATATGTTCTCCAGTTGGAAGCCGATCGCGAATGAGCAGAACTGACTATATTCTAGCAGTTACCAAGTGGCATTGGCTTGCAATTCCGCCATCACCGCATCCGCCACTTCCTGCGCCGATCCTTCCCGTTCCTCTTCCTCGCTCCATTTCCACTGTGCCAAATAATCATCCGACCCCTGCAACCCGCGCTGCGCGGCTAGTTGATCGATCCGCTCCATGAACTTTGGCGGCAGCGGAATCGTCAGCTCGTCCTGAGCATCCTCCACCCTGATTTGCGAGGGGATTTCCTGCCAATAGAGAATCTTATAAGTGGCCACGGCGTTACTTCTTTCCCGCGAGGCGGAGGAAAAGATCGACTGCGGCGGAGGCGTTTTGGCCGTAGCCGTCGGCGCCGATTTCGTCGGCGTACATCTGGCTGATTGGCGCGCCGCCTACCGCCATCTTGATGTGGCCCAGGCCCGCCGACTCAAAGCCGTCGATCACGGTTTTCATGTAGGTCATCGTCGTGGTGAGCAGCGCGCTCATGCCGATGATCGTCGGATTGCATTTCTGCGCCGCGGCCATGAATTTCTCGACGCTCTGATCGACGCCGATGTCATACACTTCAAACCCCGCGCCCTCGGCCATCATGCAGACGAGATTTTTGCCGATGTCATGAAGATCGCCGCGCACGGTTCCCATCAGAAGAACGCCCGCGCGATCGGATTTGCCGTCCTTGGAGCTGAGCAGCGGCTTAAGGACCGCCATGCCCGCCTTCATCGCGCGGGCCGCGATCAACACCTCGGGGACATAAAGGATGTTGTGCTTGAAGTCCTCGCCGACCACGCTCATGCCGGCGATCAACCCTTCATTGAGCACTTCCTGCACGGACCGGCCCTCGGCCAGCGCGTCCTTGGTCATCTGCTCAACCTGCTTGGCGTTGCCTTCGTACAGATGCTGATTCATCAGGGCGTAGTCGATCATATCTCGTCCGGTCATTTGTCATTGGTCATTGGTCATTGGTCATTCGTCATTCGTCATTCGTCATGTCGTCCGAAACTCGCCGGCTTTCACAGGGACTCAAACGACGAACGATCAATGACAAATGACCAATGACAAATGACCAATGACACAATCCTTCAAACCCGCGCGCCGTTGAATTCTTCCAGCGCCTCCAACATCGCGACGATATTCTCGCGCGGCATTCCTGGGCTGGTGCCGCCGCCTACGGAGAGGATGATTCCTTCGCCGCCGGAGCCTTCCAGCACATCGAGCGTCGCCGCCTTCACTTCATCCGGCGTCCCGCGCACGGCGATCTCCAGCGGGTTCACATTTCCCATCAGACACATGCGATCGCCAACGCGCTGTTTCACTTCGCGAATGTCCTTCTGCTTGCCCCAGTTGAGCACATTGAAGCCAGCATCCGGCAGATGATCGAGACACGCGTCCACTTCAGCATCGTTGTGATACACCTTCACCCAATCCTTCGGAAACGCATCGCAGATCCGCTTGAGATACGGATGGGCGAACTCCATGTAGTGCTCTTCGTTGATGAAGCCGACGATGTCGTCGAGGATGAAAATGCTCTCGACCGTGTCACCCATCACTTTGTGCTGGGCCTTGAGCCAATCGATGATAACGCGGGTGCAGAGATCGATCAGCCGATGCGAACCTTCCGGGTTCTCCACCAGATCAATCATGAAATCGGTCGTGCTGCGAACAAACCCAGCGGTGCAGAGCGGCCCGCGGCTGGTGAGCATCGGCAAAATATACCCATGATCGTGTATGCGCTGGCGGTGCATCCCGATGCGATGCAGCGTCATCGCGGCAAAGGCATCCGCCTCCACTTCGTACTCCGGGAATTTGTCGATGTCTTCCAGGCGATAGAGCGTGTGATATTCGCTGGGCGTGTTGTCCTGCCAGAATTTGATCTTCGCCCCAAGCACCGAAGGCTCCGCCGCCATCCCGTATTCCATCCACCAGGAGGGGACGAAGATGATGTCGGGGAACTCCCGCATGATCTTCAGGTTGGACTGAAACCAGAGTTCTGGATCCAGGTAATAATCCATGTGCTTGATGCCCAGATAGCCCGGGATCCACGGGCTATCGACGATCAACGCCATCGGAATCTTGTCGAGCTTTTCCAGACGTGCGGCGCGCCGGAAGGTGTCCCATTGTTGCGGAAGCATGCGTGATCGGTCTCCGGGTGAAACGTGCGAGTGCCAATATAGTTGTAGGGTACAACAAAATCACCAATATTCCAGTTTTTGACGTAGTCGATGCTAAAGAGGCAGGAAAAAAGCGATTGGAAATTGGTTGACAACTGTCATGCTGAGGTACTCCGAAGCATCTGGCTGGATTGCCGGAATGGGCCAGATGCTTCGGAGTGCCTGCTCTGAAAATGTCCCGATTCGTGTAGGGTGGGTGTACTCGCCCACCACGTCGCTCATGGTGGGCGAGTACACCCACCCTACAACTCCGATTTTATGCTTCGCGGGTGCGGCGCAGCAGCATGGCGACTCAGCATGACCTCCAGTGCGGTGACCTTCGACGGTCATGGCCGCCTCGGCGGCACATCGGAGCAGCGCCGCGCTCTTCACGATTTCCCCTTCATCATCTCCTGCAATTCCACCACGCGCAGCTCAAGCTGCTTTAGCTCCTTGAGCACATCCACCCGACCGCGGTTGATGAAATGCTTCAGCAGCTCCACCGATGGGTAGATGAACCAGAAGCAGGCCATGACGCCGAACCACACGCCCAGCACGCTGGTCGGGTGCCGGCCGCCGATGATCAGGAATCCCGTGCACATCACTACGGTGAAAATCCACAGGATGGTCGTGTACTTTCTCTCCCGACGCAGACGGTATTCATTTTGATCCAGCATGGCTTGTACCTCTTTGCGATATTCGGCCAGTTTGTCAGTTCGCGGCGACTGCTGGCCGAGCAGCCGATCGCGGAGATTGTCGTTTTCAGTTTGCATGGCCACCTCGAATCAACGCATCGCGCAGCGATCGCTTGGCGTAATAAATCCGTGATTTAATGGTTCCCTCCGGACATCCGATGACGCGCGAGATCTCGGCGATCGAAAGATCGTCCAGAAAATGCAGGACAATCGCCTCGCGATGCTCCAGATCCAGCTGGTCGATGGCGGCGTGCAGCGCCGCCGCATCCGACTGATCGAACCGCAGCTCCTCATCCGACGCTTCGGGTGTATCCATCGCCCGGCCGGTTTCCGCGCGGCGCTGAGCACCCTCATGGCGGATTCGATCCACGGCCAATCCGTGCGCGGTTTGATAGAGCCACGATCGCAGCGAGCCGGGATCCTCCAGCCGCCGCACGCCGCGCAGGGAGCGAAGCCAGACTTCCTGCAGCACGTCCAGCGCATCGTTCTCGTTGCGCAGCAATTTCGTCAGATAATAAAGCAGCGGCCGCTCCATCTCGGCAATGAGATCGGCAAACGCGCCCGGGTCGCCGGCCCGGCATCGCAGGGCGATCCATTGATCCCTGATTCGTCGAACGCTGGGGGTCATTTCATCATCATGTCGTAACAGAGTGTTGGGTGGTTCAAAGGGAGGGTTCAGGGTTCGGGGTTCAGGGTTCAGAGGTCGGGGGTTCACATAAAGATGTCCGGCTTTGATTCTGAACCCTGAACCCTGAACCCCGAACCCTGAACTGCCCAATTGACGCCACCAATCGATACGCACACAATGCCCGCCCATCGGCGTCGTTGATCGATGGGCCGCGAACCCGGGGCGAGACGTGGGCGAGCAAATCTCCTGGCTCTTGATCGAAGAATACTTCTCGGTCGGCGACGATCGATTCATCGACGCTCTGCGCCAGTTCCATGTCCCTGGCCGACTCGCGACGATTGCCGACCGCTGGAAGAAAGAACCGCGGCCGTGGGCGCGCAGTCAGATCCTTGCCTATCTGGATCACCCGCTTGATGCGCCGGCGCATGAGACGGCTATCAAACGGCTCTTCAAGAACGCCGAGGATGCGAAGGACGACGAGCTCATGGCGGCGTTTGCGGTCGCGTTTGATCGCAACGTCCGCCGGGTTCGCAAGACCGAGCATGGGTACGACTGGCGAACGCGCCAAAGCTGGACCGATGAAGTGCTGCGGACGCCGCTCAATGTGATTCGCGCGCCGGCACTGGATGCCGCGCGGGAAGGGCCGGTGAAGCCGCAATGGAAGCCGATGGACGTCACGCGCATCCGGCGCGGCAAGCGGCTGTTTACCTATCGCACGCGCTTCTATCTTCGCCGTCGGGCATGGCGGTATTTTCGGAAGATGGGATTCTCTCGATCGGCCGATTACCCGGCGGCGGTCGCGCGGATGCTCGCGGCCTATCGCGATGAGGACCTGGCCCGCGGCGAAAACATCCTGGATAGCTGGTGTCTCCTTCACGCCTGTTTTTACGAGTCGCCGATTCTCAAGCTCGGCGCAAATCATGCGAAGCTTGTGGCCGGCCAGGCGCTGCGCGATCTCGCGCCAGCGCCGCAGTTTCCCGAGCTTTGGAAAACGCCCAGCGCAGGCCAGAGCCTTCTTGAGCTGCTGATCAACTGCAAGGCGCGATTGGTTCGCGTATGGGCGATGCAGCTCTTGCGCCGCGATCATGCCGATTTTCTGCGGCAAGCGCCGATGTCCGCCGTTCGACGATTGCTTGAGCATCCCGACCCGGACGCGCAGCTGATGGGTGCCCAGATTCTCGAGAATCTTCAGGGCCTGGAAAAGCTGCCGGTCGAAGAGTGGTTGCAACTGCTGGAAACGCAAAATCTCACGGCATTGGAGACGATCGCCGCCACCATGTCGCGGCATGTGACCGGCCAGCGGCTCTCGCTCGATCAATGCGTCAAACTCGCGTGCGCCAGGCCCGCGCCGGTCGCCCGAATGGGCTTATCCTTCCTGCGCAGCAAGGAGGTCCGCACGAGCGCCGACCTCCAATCGATCAGCAGCCTGGCCAACGCGCAGTGCGCCAGCCTCGGCGGCGAGATTTGCCTCTGGGCGATGTCGCATCTGGCCAGCAAGGATAATTACAACGTCGATTTCGTCAGCCGCTTTTTCGACAGCATCCTCGCGGAGATCCGAGAGGCGGCTTGGACTGCCATGAAGCGCGGGCAGCCCGCGTGGGATGATGCCGCCCTCTGGAGCCGCCTGGCGGAAACGCCTTATGACGACGTGCGGCTTCGCTTCGTGAACGTGCTTCGCGAGCGCACTTCCGCGCCGGGAATGAACGTCGAGCAACTGTCGGCGGTTTGGGTGGCGGTGCTTTTGGGCATCCATCGCGGCGGGCGCCACAAGCTCACGGCGCTGCGGCAGATCAGCGACGCCGTCCGAAACGATCCCACCGCCGCGCCGCGTTTGCTGCCGGTGCTAGCGCTGGCGATTCGCTCCGTTCGCGCGCCCGAAGCCCGCGCCGGACTGGCGGCAATCGTTGCAGCCGTCGATGCGCAGCCCGATCTGGCCGCCGCCGTTTCGCGCGAGCTGCCGGAACTGATTCTCACTCCCGCGGAGGCGCCGGCATGAATGTCACGCTCGCCTACCGCGGCCACAGCGGCGTCGCCGACTCCGGCCGCCAGACCGTCTTCCGCCTGGTTCCCAATCTGGCGCGCGAGCCGGTCGCCTTCAACGCGCCGCTGCGCCATCCGCTTCGTTTTCGCGAGGCGATGAGCGCGCTGCACGATGTGGTCATCAGCGATCTCCGCTTCAAAAAGCGCGATAAGAGCGATTACGAGCAATGGAAGAAGGAGCGCGCCACGCAGGCGCAAACCGTTCGCCGCGAGGTCTACAAAGCCACCCTCGACGAGGCCGCCCGGCGGCAGGGCGTCGGGCCTGATCTGGAGAAGCGATTTGATTCGGCCCGCAAGCGCTACTGGGACGCCCGAATCAAATACTCGCAGTATTTGCGAAGCCACGCCATGGAAATGTGGCGGATGCTGATGCCGTGCGATCCGGTGATCACTGTCGCCGATGATGTCACGTTCTTCGAGTGCTTCAGCGCGGATGAATCAAGCTATGGCTGCCTGACCGTCAACCGCGAAGACGGCTTTGGCCGCGCGGACGGCGTGCAATTTGGCACGACCAACGTCGATTATTCCTGGGACCTGTATCACCACTTCCAGTCGCTGCGCTCCTATCGCGAGACGCGCTTCAGTGTCGATCCGCAGGGATTTTCCGTCGCGACGGCCGATCATGCCGACCTTCGCGAGGAGAAGATTGACCTTCCCGCCGGCTGGCTGCGCGGATTCATGACGCTGCAATCGGCGATGGCGTTTGCCACGCAGCGCGTCACCCTTGGCCGCGACGCGGTCTACTCGATGCTCGCATGGCTCAAGCGCCATAAGCCAACCAAATCACCGCGAGCGATTCGTTTCGAGCTAATTCCCGGCCGCCCGCCACGCATCGTGCTGGAGCCTTGGGAGAAGGTGATCGAAACCTTCGGGCCGAAGTACGACGGCCCGGCGATCGAGCCATTGCGCATCTGGGGCGGGCGGCGGCTGGTCGTGCTCGCGCGAACACTGCCGCTCGCCGAGCGCATCGATGTGCATCTGCTGGGTACCGGGCTGCCGAGTTTCTGGGTCGTTCATATGGGAGAGATGCGCCTGACGCTGGGCCTATCGGGCTGGACCGCCAACGATTGGACGCGCGGCTCGGCGCTCGATCTGCTCGCGCCGCCCGCCGCCCCTTCGCCCGATCTGATTAACAACATCGGCGCCATCCTCGCGCAGCGCCGCGCGGCCAAGCTGCAAGACATCAGCATCGCCGCCGGTTGTGAGCCAGCCGTGGCGGCCGAAGCATTGCGCAAGCTCGCCAACAGCGGGCAGTTGATTCACGATCTTTCCGCGGACCTTTATCGCTGGCGGCAGATTATGCCCCGCGCGCTGGGCGAAGCCGAGATGGGCCCGGAACATCCCGAGCTTGCCGCGGCAAGGCAGATTATGGCGCGCAACCGCGCCGATCTAAGCTCGCGCGAGGAAGCGCCCAACAACGGCTACATCCTGGCGGGCAAAGTGGATAACGATCCGGTCGAGATTTTGATCGATGCCGACGGGCGCATTCGCCGCGGCAAATGCGTGTGCGGCCATTTCCGCAAATTCGGAATCCGCAACGGCCCCTGCCGCCACATGCTGGCATTACGCTGGCGCGCATCAGCCAAGGCGCTCGAAGCGTATCGAGCATCGAACTGGTACAAGGAGATTGGAGGTTAGTGGGTGGTGGGTTGTAGGTTGTTGGTTGTGAGTATTGCATTCTCTCCACTGACAACTGACAACTGGCAACTGACAACTTATTGAAACATTGACGAGGCGTGCCGGCTTCTTGAGACAGTTTCTGCGGCGTTCCGCCGCGGGTGCAGGTCGGCTACCCATGCTTCCCCAAGGCCGTTGTTCTTTTGGCCCATCGCGACATCTGTCGTGTGGCCAAGGCAACCCGAAGGTTCTCACACGACAGATGTCACGATGGGCCTTCGTGAACGACCTTGGTCCGAGGGTTGAAGTCACGAAGCCGGCCGCCCGTCAGTTTGGGTTCCTTTCCGCTGAAGCGGGCAAGGCCGAAGTTGTTTGTTGTATCAATGCATCCGTGCGTCGATTTGCACTCGCAGTGGTAACTGCGTTCATCCGACGAGTCATATGATTCGGGATCTTTCCGCAATTGATTGGAGCCGCTGGCTGGGCACGGTGGTCGTGCTCGTTGTTCTGGTTTTGATTTCCGTTTTCGATTTTTTTCTCAAACGCGCCAACCGCAAGCCGCGAAAATCATCGACGAACCAGCCTGCCCCGAGGCCCACAACGTCGCGACGTGAGACAACGCCAATCGCGCCGGGACAGCTCGATCTTCCCAATTCGCCCGCGGCGACAAGCGCAAAGTCGGTCACCGCGACTCCCAGCCGGCCCGCACCTGCTCCAGCGCAGCGGCCCCCCGAGCCGCGCAAGAATCAGACGCTCAATCTCGATCCCGGGCAGTTCGCTCCGATCACCGATGCGCAGACAAAACAACAGGCTTCCGCCGCGGGGAATCTGCTGCGCAATCTGCAGTTTGGATTGCAGAGCCGCATTCCTCCGGTTTCTGATCCGCGGACTTTGCTGATCGATCGGGCGCTGGTCGGCCATGGGCTGCTGACGCCGGAAGATCTGGTCGAGATTCACAAGGTCGGCGCGGAGATGGAAGCGGCGCGGCCGGATCATGTCAGCGCCAACGCCGCCGCCGAGCAGGCGGTGCGCGATCTGGATGAAGACCGAAAGCAGCGCAAGCTGCAGAAACAGAAGCAAGCCGCCCAACGCAAGAAGGAGCGCGCCGACGCGATCGCCAAGCGCCGCCAGACCGATATCATCTTCCTGGGGCGCGGCGTCTCGCGCGGATTGGCGGATCGCCGCGCAAGTGTCGAGAAGCTGACGGCGGCGGGCCTGCCGCTCCTCGCGACACCCGCCGACGTGGCGGCTGCCTTGAACATCAGCATCCCGCGCCTGCGCTGGCTGGCGTTTCACAGCGACGCCGCCGCCGTCACCCATTACATCCGCTTCACCATCCCCAAGCGCAGCGGCGGGACGCGCACCCTCTTCGCGCCGCATCGCGATATCGCCGCGACGCAGCAATGGATTCTCGAGCATATTCTCTCGAAGGTCCCAACCCACGCCGCCGCACATGGATTCGTTTCCGGCCGCAGCACCGTCAGCAATGCCACAGGCCATGTGAAACGTGATCTGGTCATCAACTGCGATCTGACCGATTTCTTCCCGACGATCACCGTCGGCCGCGTACGCGGAATCTTTCAGCAGCTCGGCTATTCGCCCGCGGCGGCAACGGTTCTTTCGCTGCTCTGCACCGAATCCCCGCGGCGGCTGGTGACCTATTCCGGCAAGCCGTACCACGTCGCCACCGGCCCGCGCGCGCTGCCGCAAGGCGCCTGCACCAGCCCCGCGCTGAGCAACCTCGCCGCCCGGCGGCTCGACTCGCGCCTCGCCGGCATCGCAACAAAGCTCGGCTGGACATATTCGCGCTACGCCGACGATCTCACGTTCAGCGCCGACGGCGACGCCGCGACAAAAGTCGGCTATCTGCTGGCCAGAATCCGCCACATCACCACGGATGAAGGATTCGCCGTCAACGAAAAGAAAACGCGCGTGCAGCGAAAGAGCGCCGCGCAATCGGTGACAGGGATCATCGTCAACGAGCGTCCCGGCGTCCCGCGCGACCTGGCCCGCCGTCTCCGCGCGATCCTCCATCGCGCCAAGACGCAAGGCCTTGCAGCGCAGAATCGCCAGAAGCTCCCACATTTCGAAGCATGGCTCGATGGGATGATCGCGTATATCTCAATGGTGAACCCAAATCAGGCCAAGCCGTTGCGCGAGGCGCTGGATGCATTGGGTGCCTAGCGACAGCGTGAATTTGCACCCGGCCCGCCTCCGGCTAAAATCCCCCGACCTTTGGCCCCCATAGGTAAAGGGATATACCGGCGGTTTCCTAAACCGCAGTTCCAGGTTCGAGTCCTGGTGGGGGTAATATGACGATTGCTCAGGCAATGGATATCGCCATCGCTCATCAGGCGGCGGGGCGGTCGGCGGAGGCGGAGGAAGTTTATCGCGCCATTCTGGATCAGGTGCCTAACAATGCCTTCGCGCTGAATTTCCTGGGGGTGGTTCTCTCCAGCCGCGGGCAGAAGCAGGAGGGGATTCGGTTAATGCGGCAATCGATCGAGGCCGACCCGATTGTCGCGGTATTTCATACCAACCTATCTGGCGCGCTGATCGAAACCGGCGACTACCACGGCGCGGAGATGGCGGCCCGGGCGGCGATCGAGCGCGAGCCCAAGGACGGTCAGGCGCATGTTAATCTCGCGCAGGTGCAATGGCAGCAGCAGCGCGAGGATGAGGCGATCGCCACCATGCGCCGTGCCGCAGAGCTGCTTCCGGCACGCGCGGATGTCTACTCTCATCTGGGGCGTTACTATGCAGGGTCGGGGCGGCTTGAAGAATCGCTGGTCCCGCTGCGCCGAGCCGTCGAGCTTGACCCGGGCAGCTCGGCGTATCACGCCAATCTCGGCGGATCGTTTTATGCCTTGCTGCGATTGAAAGACGCAGAACAGGAATACCGCAAGGCAATCGAGTTGAAACCTGATGAGCCGGCCTATCACACTGATCTGGCGCTGGTTCTCCTACTCGCGGGCGAGTGGACGGATGGGCTGCGTGAATACGAATCGCGATTGAAGGTGCCGATCATGCGCACCGCGCCGCGCAGTTACGGGAAGCCGCAATGGGATGGCTCGCCGCTGGATGGCCGCACGATCTTTTTGCACACCGAGCAGGGGTTCGGCGATGCGATTCTCTTTAGCCGCTATGTGCCGATTCTCGCCGAGTCTGGCGCGAAGGTGATTCTCGAAGCGCGTCCTGAATTGCTCGATTTGTTTCAGAGTCTGAAGGGGGTTGGCCAGGTCATTGCGCGCGGGCAGACGCCGCCGCAATTTGATGTGCATAGTCCGTTGCTGAGCGTGCCGATGTATCTGGGCACGACGCCGCGGTCGATCCCAGCAAACGTTCCTTACCTGCGGCCCGACGAAGGACGCATCGATCATTGGCGGCGCATCATCGGCGCGCAAGCGGGCGACGCGAAACTGCGCATCGGATTGGTCTGGGGCGGCAGCAAGAGTTCGGTCTACGATGCGCAGCGCTCAATCATGCTGCAGGATTTGTCGCCGCTGCTGGCCGTTGAAGGCGTGCGCTGGTACAGCCTGCAAGTGGGCGTCGACGCGCTGCTGTCCGGCCCATTCATGGCGGGACAGATGGTCGAGCTAAGCGGCGATTTCCGCGATTTCTCCGATACAGCGGCGGCGATCGAATCGCTGGATCTGGTGATCAGCGTCGATACGTCCGTCGCGCATGTCGCGGGCGCAATCGGCAAACCGGTTTGGATGTTCGTGCCGCATCTTCCGTTTTGGCCATGGCTGACGGAGGGCACCAGCACCGGCTGGTATCCAACGATGCAACTTTTCCGCCAGGCAGATCCGAATTCATGGGTGCCGGCGATAAGCGAGGTAGCCGACGCGCTGCGCCAAAAGCTGGCGGCGTTATAGCCAAAGGCTTGCTAAAGGAGGGTGGAAGTTCTGCGGATTGCGCAGCGGGAATAAAATATCTGTTGCCAATTGAAACGCATGTGTATACTCGCGCATCAACTAAAGCAGAGCATGCGCGTTTCGGTGATACTTGCCTTTTGGTTTTAGAATCGCCACATGACGTCGTGTGGTCATGTCAATACGAGCGCGTAGTGGCGGAACATTTGGATCCGGCATGGCCAAGACGAGCCTGTCCAACACGATCGACAAGACCGGCAATCGGGCGCGAACGCTGGCGTATCTGATCGCGCCGCTTTCCGTCGGCGGATCGGTTGCGCTGCGATATCTGGTCAATCCCGCGCTGCACGAGCGCGGCCGGATGATCACGTTTACGATGGCCGTCGCCATCAGCGCGCTGATTGGCGGGCTGGGGCCCGGCCTGCTGGCAACACTACTCGCGCTGATTACCGGGATTTTTGTTTTGTCGCCGTCGCCCGGTTCCGTCCTGCATTCCCCCGAATCCGTACTGACCCTTTTGTTTCTCTCCAACTCGCTGGTCATCTGCTGGCTGAGCAGCTCGCGCGATCGGGCAAACCGGGCGGCGCGGTTACTCACCCGCCAGCTTGAAGACCGCGTGGCCGAGCGGACGGCCGTGGCTGAGCAGAAGGCAATCGCTCTGGAAGAATCGCAACGGCAGTTGCGCGAGCAGGCGTCACTGCTGGGGTTGATCCTCGACAGCATCGGCGATGCCGTCATCGTCGTCGATGAAATGGCGCGGCCGCTTCATTACAACCCCGCTGCGCGCCGGCTCTTCGGCGCCGCCGCGCTGGATCAGGTGACGCTCCAAAGATCCGGCCAGGAGATCGGGCTCAATGAGCTGTTGTCGCAAACTTCGGCGCGTGATGAGGAAGTGGTGCTGCCACAAGATAGCGGCAAAACATGGCTGACCGTCGGCGTCCGTCCGCTTGCAGGCGACGCGCCGCGCGGGGCCGGCCACTCCACCGTCGCCGTTTTCCATGATGTCACCGCCAGCAAAACCACGGAGCTGCAGCTTCGCAAATACCAGATGCAGCTTCGATCGCTCGCTTCGGAGCTGACCCTCGCCGAGCAGCGAGAGCGGCGGCGAATCGCCGTCGAGCTGCACGATGACATCGCGCATCTATTGGTGATGTGCAAGCTTAAGCTTTCCTCGCTCAACCAGGCCGTGGGCGGATCGAGCCCGGATGCTACGGAAACATTTGACCAGATCAAAAGTGCGCTGGATGAAGCGATCGGCTATACCCGCACACTCATTTTCCGACTCAGCCCGCCCGTGCTGTATGAGCTGGGCCTGGAGGCGGCGGTCGAGTGGCTGGCGGCACAATTCAAATCGCGCCACGGGCTGACGGTTGAGATTCAGGATGACAGGCAGCCCAAGCCGCTGGGCGAAGACGTTCGCGCGGCACTCTTCCAGTCAGTCCGCGAATTGCTGTTCAACGTTGTCAAGCACGCCAATTCCAACCGCGCCATGATCTCACTTTCGCGAAGCGGCAATGAAGTCCGTGTCACAGTGCAGGATGACGGAACAGGCTTCGACGCGCAGGCAAACGATCCCGATTCGCAATTGAAGGGCCTTGGCCTCTTCAGCATTCGCGAGCGAATCGATCTTTTAGGTGGCAAAGTGGAGGTGGCATCCACCGCCGGCCACGGAACGCGCGTCACCCTCACCGCACCGATCGTCGGCGATGACAGCGCGAATTCATCAGATCAGTTGCCGGCAGATCGCGATCTGGAACACCGGGCCGATGCGGCTCTCCCGAGGCCGTCGCATGTCTGAACTCACTCGCTGCGCCTGGGCCACAACTCCGCTTGGAATCGCCTATCACGACACCGAGTGGGGCCGACCGGTTCACGATGATCGACTTCTCTTTGAGTTTCTCATCCTCGAGGGCGCGCAAGCGGGCTTGAGCTGGGAAACAATCCTGCAAAAACGCCAAGCCTATCGAAAAGCATTCAAGCAATTTGACGCGAGGAAGGTCGCACGCTTCGGTGCGGATGAGAAAACCCGCCTGATGAATAACGCCGGCATCGTCCGCAATCGGCTCAAGATCGAATCTTCCATCCGCAACGCAAAAGAATTCCTCAAGATTCAAAAAGAGTTCGGCAGCTTCGACTCGTACATCTGGCAATTCGTCGGCGGCAAACCCAAACAAAATGCGTGGAAGACCACGAAGCAGCTCCCCGCGCGCACCGCAGAGTCAGACGCGATGAGCAAGGACCTGAAACGCCGCGGATTTAATTTCGTCGGATCAACAATCTGCTACGCGTTCATGCAGGCGGTCGGTATGGTGGATGATCATTTGGAAAGTTGTTTTGTACGAGCTGGAAAAATGCGTGATGCTTCCGCAAATGCGTAATGCGTAATTCGTAATGCGTAAGAAGGAGAATGCATTACGCTTTACGCTTTACGCATCACGCATCACGCATTACGCATCACTCATCACGCATCACTTCTCTTTCACCACAAAATCATCCGGCTTCAACCCCTTCTTGTATCCCTTGAATCCGTAATTGGCCGGCTGATAGTCGAAGTCGATGGTCACATCCGCCTTGGCGGGGACATCCATCTTCAGACCCCAGTAGACGCCATTAACGACCATGCGGCGAAGGCCTTCATTCTTGAAATCGGTGGCGGCACCGATGGTGGTGCAGAGGATTCGGTTTTCCTTGCCGGCTTCGTTCTTGTAGATGCGCGTCCAGGCGATCGGCATCATCGGGTCATTCACCGCCTGCTGTTGTTTGTCCGTGGCCCGGGTCTTCGTGTTGGTGGCGGGAGCGCTGTCGGGCGTCATGCCGGAGAGAACCTGCCCGCGCAGGAGGATCTTCACATCGGCCACCGGGTATCCTTCGTAGACATCAGTGGTGGTGAAGATATCTTCGACGCCATTCATCACCGGGCTGTCCTTGGCTCCCGGCTCGACGATCGCACGCGTCGCCTGCTTCGTGTGGTTGCCCCAATGATTGACCCATCCCTCGCCGAGCACGCGCTTGCCCCAGTTGGTCATCTCGCGATGCGTTCCCTTCTTGACCTGAAACGCGTGGGTGGCGGTGCGCAGGCCGATGATCGGCACGCCGCGCTTGTAGGCGTCGATGAAATGCTGCATCGCGTCATCGGGCCAGTCGCGAAAACGCGTCTGCAGGATGATCGCGTCGGCAGTGTCCAGCGCCTCGGCTCCGGGAAGCGATTGCTGATTGTCCGGGTTGATCGTTCCATCCGGGTCGAGCGCGAAGAGCACCGTGCACTTGAACCCATGCTTCTGGGCCAGCAGCCTTGCGAGCATCGGCAGTCCTTCTTCGCTGCGATACTCCTCGTCGCCGCTGATGAGGACGATCTGCTTGCCGACGCCGGGGCCAGCCTTGCCTTCATAGACGACCGTGTTTGCGGCGTGTGCGCTACTCGCCAAAGCGATCAGCCCCAACAGTGAGAAAATCCACAAACCTGGTATCGCGTATTTCGTATTCATTTGAGTGAGTCCTGATGAGTTCTAACCGTTTAGTCCGCCGAGCCGACTTGATTATTCTACCGGGGAAATGCGGCAGCGTTTTGCGGTATCGCTGAATTGCGCATATCATCCCGTGCTGGATCGTGGGTCAGTTTGGGTGCCACAGGTCGGCGTACTCGCAGACCTGTGCGTGCCTCGCACGGCGACGGCACAGGTCTCGGAATACCGCGACCTGTGGCACCCAATGCGGAATTTAAACTGACTCACTACCCCAGACGAGATTAGAGGATCGCGCGGCGCTCAGCGCCAAATTTCCCATAGGAGCTTTCTTGAATTACCGAATATTTAGCATGGCATCGATCGTGTCTTTCCTCATGGCGCTGGCACCGCTCGCCGCGAACGCACAAAACGCGCCGGCCGCCGCCGCCCCTCCGGCGAGCCAGCCGGCGGTTGATCCGGCGAAGGTGGTCATCACCATCGGTGATATCAAAATCACCGCCGGCGATTTCAATACCTACATCGCCGATCTTCCGCCCGAACAGCAGGCACAGGTGATCAATCGCCCGGATGGCCGCCGACGGCTGGCCGAGGAGATCGTCAAGCTCAAGATTCTTTCCGCCGAGGCCCGCAAGCGCCAGCTCGATCAAACCACCAAGACCAAGATCATCTACGAGCAGTTGCTGGCCAACGCGCTGATGACCGATCTGACCGAGCAACGGGCCGAGAACGAGAAGTTCTTCAACGAGCACAAGGACTATTTCGACGAAGTGAAGGCCCGCCACATTCTGGTTACGGTCGAAGGATCGCCGGTCCCAGGCGCACATCTCACCGATGCCCAGGCGAAAGCCAAGGCTGAAGGAATCAAGAAGCGGCTGGATAAGGGCGAGGATTTCGCCGCGATCGCACGCACCGAATCGGATGATGGCGGCTCGGGCAAAATGGGCGGCGATCTGGGTGCCGTCTCGCGCGGGATGATGGTCGCCCCATTTGAGGAAGCGTGCTTCTCGCTTAAGAAGATGGAGATCAGCCAGCCGGTCAAAACGCAGTTTGGCTATCACATTATTCAGGTGACGGACCGAAGCGCGGTGACGTTTGACCAGGCCCGCCAGGCGGTGGCGCAGCGCCGGCTGGATGCATTGATCGACCAGCTTAAGGAGGCGGCAAAGCCTCAATTGGATGATTCGTTCTTCGGGGCACCCGCCCCCGCGCCCAAGGCGCAAGCCCCCGCCACACCCGCCCCAGCGACGGCATCGCGGTAATTCAATTGCTCAACGACGGGTCGAGGGTCAGCTCGGGTGCCACAGGTCGGCGTACTCGCAGACCTGTGCTTTTTTAACCGAGCGGGAAGACACAGGTCTCGGAGTACCGCGACCTGTGGCACCCAAGGAGTTTGATCGTTCATCGCCCACTGATTCCAGAGGTAGGCAAGCGCGCCTCGTGAATGGTCTTTTCGCACCCGATCGCGCCGAACACGATTGCCGCCAGAAGGATGAGTCGGATCACTGATGCTCCTTTAAGTTCTCGTTGGCCGATCATACAGATTTCTCTTTGCGCCAAACACGGTTGGAGTTAGGATGGTCCAACTTTCTCCAATCGCGGAGCCTGGCGATGGAACGACGCATATATCATTTCGACGGCCGCGTGCAGGGGGTCGGCTTTCGGTACACCGCGCAAAACATCGCGATGCGCTACAACGTGCATGGCTACGTCCGCAACTTGGTCGATGGCCGTGTCGAGTTGGTGATGGAAGGGGATGACGACCAGATGGAGCAGGTTGTCGACTCGCTGCGCCAGCGCATGAACGGGTATATCCGCAAAGTCGAGACGCAAGCCGCGCCCGCCACGGGGGAGTTCGAGACGTTTGGAATCCGCCACTATTAACGATTAGCACCAGATGGCGTCGTCAGGCCATCGGCGAGGACGCCACGCGCGAATGGCCCGCCGCATGATCGACCGCCACTGTCGTGTCATGACCCGGATGGGCGCGCAGCGGGCGCGGAGGCGCATCAAATCTTGGCGGCACATCAAAGCTATCGAAATCCTCCCCATCGAGCGGCAGGGGCACATAACCCGGCTCTTTGCTGCGCTGCACCTCACGGGCAAATTCCTGCAAGACGCGCTGCTCGATTTCCGAGCGGCAGCCGGCGCTGATCGGATGCGCAATATCGGCGTGCAGCTTCACGCGCTGGTGGCCGTTGCCGTTGCGGTATTGCTGATAACGCTCCTCATTGAGCCGCCGCCCGCAGTTGTTGCAATAGCGGGCGCGCAGATGGTTCTTATCGTTGCAATTGGGGCAATGATCGGCGAGTTTTCGCGAGGGCATCGCGAGGAACAGGCCGTCGTTGCCGTCGATCAATTTCACGTCGCGGACGACGAACGTGTCGTCGAACGTCAGGGAGCAGAAGGCTTTGAGACGGCTGCCTCGCTGGCTGCAGAGATTGATGCGAACTTCCGTCAACTGCATGATGCACCTCCGGTGCAAATCCAAGGATGAAGCGACATGGCCCCGGAAAGGCACCCATCGTCAGATCAGATGTGCGGCTCCATTTGAGCCATGCGATCTGACAACAGATGCACTTTCACAATTGCAGACTCTCCCTTCCACTAGCTAACGAACGGCAGACAGACGTTATTCCTCAATAAATCATTTGTGCAAATCATCGTTCCACACTGGCGCCATCTCGATCGCGATGGCGCGAACTCTGTGAGCCTCCGAAATATCTCGCGCGGCTTTTTCCGCCGGTGCTTCGGAATCGAACAGCGAAAACAGGCTGCTCCCGCTGCCACTCATGCGAACCGGCTGGCCGATCGATTGCTCGATATCACGGCGCAGAGCGCCAAGCGCCGGCTCGATCGCAAACGCGGGCGGCTCCAAATCGTTCACCAGCAGCGGCATCAATCGCGCAGCGCCCAGTCGGGTCCACGCGTTCCAATCCGGCTGGTTATCAATCTCCTCAATTCGTCCAAGATTCATTGCATCAAACTGCTTGTAAACCCGCGGCGTGGGCATTTCGATCGCGGGAAGGATGAGCATCGCCCAGCGCGGCGTCGGCCGCGCGATTGGCGTTACGATTTCCCCGCGTCCTTTGCACACACTCGATGACCCGAAAAAGAAAAACGATAAATCGCTCCCGAACCGAGCGGCAAACGATGCCAGAGCAGGGCGTGCCGCGCCCGTGTTCCACAGATGGTTAACGGCCAGCAGCGCCGTCGCGCCATCCGAGCTTCCGCCACCAAGACCCGCGCCGGCGGGAATCCGCTTTTGCAGCGACGCTTTCAGCGGATCGATCCGCGCCCCAGTATCCGTGGCACATTCAGTTGCCCAGGCTTCGGTAACGCGGACCACCAGATTTCGCTGGTCGCACGGCAAATCCGGACGGTCGCACGTCAACTCAATCGGCGATCGCTCGGAAACGTGCTCGGATTGCAAATTCGATTGCGTTTCGAATGTCAGGATGTCAAAGAGCCCGATCGTGCAGAACCAGGACAACAGCGGATGAAAGCCGTCAGAACGAGGCGGCCCAACCCGCAAATGAAGATTGATCTTCGCCGGTGCAAGCAAGCGCATCGCCGCACTTTCATGCAGCATAGGCTGCTGTCAAGCGCCGGATGTTCCATCAACGAAAGTTGTCCTCGACCGACCGCTATCCGAAATGAACCGTTCCGAGCCTGGGACGCTCGACGAATTGGTCAATTAAAAATACGCCTCCCAAGTCGGCGGGTCAATCAAAAACAGATTCCCACCCGCGTTCTCTCATCTGGCTTTCATAAATGTGTAACCGAGCAGCGTTCCCACAGAACTAACGATGCGCGCCGATGGAAAAGGTTTCGTTGGAGCAACGAAGGCGCAAAAAAAACACCGGCCGCGGTGTGGTCGCGGCCGGTGTCGCCAGAAAGTGGGAAGGGGAGCGTCGTTGCCAGGTGCCCCGTTCGACCACCCTCACAGGCAGCCATCGGGTTAACGCACCTGACAAGAAGGATGTACGATTCGATGCGCGGGGAGGCAAATGGAAAATGCAGGAGTGAGCGGAAGGAGTCAGGAGCCAGGAGCCAGTAGAATGCAAGAAATGGGGTAATCAGGAGATCGCAGTCAAGAGCCCGGAGAACACAAGAAGCCCGGTTCTAATGACTTATTCTGCGTCTCCTGGCTCCTGGCTCCTGTCTCCTTCCCCTCAGCTTTTCACCCGCTCCAATAAATAAACGCTCACAGGTCCGAAAATAAAGATCGGCAACCACGCCATCAGGGCGGTCCATTGATCGGGTCTGATGGAACCAGGTGGCACATTTGCGAATTGTTGGGTCAGGAAGACGCTTCCCATTCCGATGCCCATCAGAATCAGACATTTTGTGGCGGCGCTTTTTAGCCTTCCCGGCTCGCGCTGCAATACACATGGGATCGCAAGCAGCAGCAGGATGACGTTCATCAACGGCTGAGTGAAGCGCAGATGCTTGATGCGCAGAAGATGAAGCGTGCCATAGCTTTTGGGGCGCGCCAGCAACTGGTTGATTCGTTCGGTCGAAAGCAGTTCAGCGAACCGCCCGGTGCGATAGAGCGCGATCTCGTCTGGGGTGACGTTGCTCTTATATGTGGGCCAGGGAACCGGCGCCGATGGGGTTTCATTTACGCCAAGCCCGGTGACTCGGCGGCCGTTGGTCAGATCCCAGCTTTTCGTATCGTCATTCCAAACCGCGCCGTCGGCCGTGATGTGCGCATATGCCTCCAGGCCGATCACCTTCTGCTCGTGCCCGAATTCATCAAGGATCGTGCGCTCGATCGGCTTCCGCTGGATCACATCCACCACATCCATCTTCTGCGGCGAGCGGAAATAATATTTGGTGATGCGCAGCAGGCTGTCATCCTCATCCTGCATGAAGTCCACCGAATAATATCCCTTGCTTGATTCTTCATGAATCTCATCGTGATCGCGCACGAGCTTCGGAATCATGTGCGGGATAATCAGCTCCTGATCGACCAGCAGCAGGGCATTGAGCACGAGAGCCGCCAGCACGATCGGCGCGGCGATGCGCAGCAGCGGCACGCCCGCCGCGAGCAACGCCGTCAATTCATTGAAGCGGCTCAAACGCATCAGCGTAAACGCCGCCGCCACGACCGGAATGATTCCCGAAAGCTGGGTGAAGAAGAGAAAGCACTGGTAAAAGTAATAGTCAGCCATGTCGCGCAGGCTGTCGATCACGGTGCTGATCGTGCTGGCATCCGACTGAAACTTCACAAGGTTGTTAAAATTGAAGACCATGTCCAGCGCAACGTACAGCCCCACCAGCACCATGAAGCTGATGCAGTAGTTGCGCACGAAATTCGTGATGACGTAGCGGTCGATGATCTTCATCGGCTCCCCTTCACGCCGGCCCCGCCGGCGGCGCTTCTCCGGGCGGAATCTCCGGCTCGGGCGGCGGCTCCACCAGATCCAGCGCCAGCCGCGTCATGAAGAATTGCAGCTCGCCCATGGCCACCGTCATCGGCAGCTCATCCTTCAGATCATATTGGTGCGAGTGATCTTCCGCCGAGTCATCGCCGCGCTTTTCGCCTTCGGTGATGATGTGATGCTCGAAGGTCAC
>DATBDZ010000414.1:0-16468 GCA_036276235.1 Humisphaera sp.
CTTTTCGATCTTGATGGCTTTGGTGCCGCGCCCGCTGACGATGACGGTCGAGCCGTCGATGACCGGCGTCGCGGTGTTGTTCGACATCCCTCCGCCGCCGCCTCCATAGGGCGTTTGCCACAGCAATTTTCCGTCGGCGGCATTGAGGCCGACGATGTTCTTTTCCGTCTGCTCGACGATCTGCTTAACCCCTTCGATTGTCGCGACGATCGGCGAACCGTACGCCGGCCCGTCACCTTTCCACTGCCATTTCACGTCGCCGCTGGCCAGGTCAAACGCCATGATCGCGCCGTTTCCTTCGGCACCCAGATGCACGACGCACATCTTGTCCACGATGATCGGCGAAGTCGCCGTGTAGAACCGCGGGAAAGTCTTGGGGAATTCCTTGCTGAATTCCTTCCGCCAGATCATTTTGCCGCTGGCGGCATCAAGACACGAAAGCATTTCACCCACGCCAAGCGTGACGATCTTTCCATCGCCCACCGCCGGCGAGCTGCGCGGCCCCGGATGCGGAGAGGGCGCGCCGGTCACCGTGATGTTCGGCGCATACTTATCCTGCCAAACCTGCTTCCCGCTGGCGGCATCGAGACATGTCGTCACTTCATCATTCCCATCGCGCGTGAAGACATACAGCTTGTCGCCCACCAGCGCGGGCGTGGCATCGCCGGTGCCGAGCGTCACCTTCCACGTCTGCTTCAGCTCCTTGGGCCAAGCCGCGGGCGGCGTAAACTCCGTCACCTTCGCATCCCGATTCGCCCCGCGCCACTGCGGCCAATCCGTGGCCAGCACAGAGCTCGCGCCGCAAACGGTCATCCCCAAAAGGATCATCCCGATCATCCGAGTGGTGTATGTCATGATCGCTCCGCAATTTCGTGGCCACGGGTTTGCCCGTGGTCTTGTGAATCGAAACGGCCAACCATTACCAACAACTAAGGGCTGATTTGTCGCAGATAAACATATTCGTGGCACGGGCGTCCCGCCCGTGAATTATTCACCACGGAGACACGGAGGGGCCCTTGAATTCCGAAATCCGAATCCCCGAAATCCGAATCAATGACGAATGACCAAATTCCGAAGCTAAGAAACCACGAAGTGCACGAAGGGAGCACTAAGAACCACGAAGGACAAAGGCAGCCGTTTCTTCTTCGTGGCCCTTAGTGCTCCTCTTGGTGTCCTTAGTGGCTTCTGCTGTGGTTTCTGCTTTCGGATTTCTTCATTCGGACTTCGGATTTCATTCGGATTTCGGGAATTCGGATTTCGGAATTCAAGCGTGCCTCCGTGGTGAAAATTCTTCATGGGCGGGACGCCCATTCCACTTTCATCGCCACATAAGTCATCCAAGCGTCGCCAAAAACTTCGGCGTAATCCGCGCCTTGCTCGCCTGCTCAAAAGCATACGCAATCTTCAGCAAAACCGGCTCGCTATACGCGCGGCCAAAGAACGAAATACCCAGCGGCAATCCGCGCATGTTGCCCGCTGGCACGGTGATGCTCGGGTAGCCGGCGATCGCCGCCGGGGATGAGCTGCCGCCGACGTCGCGATTGCCGTATAAGAGATCCGTGACGCCCGCCGGCCCGCCCGAAGGGGCGACGATCGCATCGAGCTTTTGCTCGTCCATCAGCGCGTCGATTCCCTCGGCCCGGGAAAATCGGCGGCAATTCGCCAGCGCGTCCAGATACGCCTTGTCCGTCAGCGGCCCGCGCTCCTGCGAGCGAAGGAATGTCTCCTGCCCGAAAAATGGCAACTCCCGGTCGGCATTCTTCGTGTTGAACTCGATGATTTCCGCCAGCGAATGCACCGGCGCGTTTGGGCCAAGCCCGGCCAGGTATTCATTCAATCCCGCCTTGAATTCGTATTGCAGCAGATCGCCTTCGGATGAACCCAATCGATTTTGCGCGGGTATATCCGCCGGATCGATCAGCACCGCGCCCATTTTCTTGAGCGTCTCAATCGCCGCTTCGATCACCGCCCGCGCTTTGGCGTTGCCGCGAATCGTTCGCCGCGCTATTCCAAGCCGCGCGCCGCGCAAGCCGTCGGCATCCAGGAATTGCGTGTAATCCGCGTGCGATTTGCCGCGGCTCTCTTCGGTGACCGAATCGCGTGGATCCACGCCCGCCAGCGCACCCAGCAAAATCGCCGCATCCCGCACCGATCGCGCCATGGGCCCGGCGGTGTCCTGCGTGCGCGAAATCGGAATGATCCCCGCGCGGCTGATCAGCCCAACGGTCGGCTTAATTCCCACAATCCCGCAAACCGTTGACGGCGAAATAATCGAGCCGTTGGTTTCCGTCCCCACCGCGACGGCACAGAAGCTCGATGAAACCGCCGCAGCCGAGCCGGAGCTGGAGCCGGATGGATTGCGATCGAGGGCATAGGGGTTTTTGGTTTGTCCGCCGCGCCCGCTCCACCCGCTGCTGGAGCTGTTGGCGCGGAAGTTGGCCCACTCACTCAAATTCGCCTTGCCCAGAATGACCGCGCCCGCCTCGCGAAGCCGCTGAGCGACAAACGAATCGCGCGGCGCGATCGACCCCAGCAGCGCCAGCGAGCCGGCGGTGGTCATCATCCTGTCATGCGTATCAATGTTGTCCTTGATGAGCACCGGCACCCCATGCAGCGGCCCGCGCGGCTCCTTGCTCTTTCGCTCCTCGTCCAGCGCCTGCGCAATCGCCGATGCATCCGGATTGAGCTCGATGATGGCATTGACCGCCGGCCCGGATTTATCCATCGCCGCGATGCGATCGAGATATTGCTTGACGATTGAAACAGAAGTGGCTTTCCCCGACTGCATCGCCTCTTGAAGCTGCCCGATGCTGGCTTCTTCCCAGGCAAACGACTCGCCCGCGTGGGGGACAGTTGTGGAAGCCGGATCCTCAGAAGCCTGCGCCCTCGCCGGCCCCAGAATCGCGCCCGCGCCGCCAATAGCCGCCATCTGCAAGAGCTCCCGTCGATTCATGGCTGCGTAGAATGCGGGCAAGCGGGCCGCATTTCAAGAATAATCAGTAGTCAGTAGTCAGTAGGCAGAGGTCAGAATGCAGAAGCCGCGGGTATTCCCAGCCACGCACCATTCCGCACCCTTTTGCACCATTTCCGCGCGTTTTCATGGTGCATTGTCCGCCAACGACCCCGCCGCGAGAACAATTTGCATCATTTGATTGTCAAAGAGCCACAACGTAAAACACATACGATCGAATTCGCAAGTTATTTCCACTAAAATAAAATATTTGTTTGGGGTGCGTCGACGAGCATCTGCTGTGCCGCAACGGGTTGCGGATTGTGACCCCCTTGCAGATCTCTGCAGCGTAAGTGTCTTCCAATATGATCCTTGCGGCGCGCGCCTACTTAATAAGCCGCCGCCAAAATTATAAAAATACGAAGATCAGTCGACGCGCCAAACTGGCTGCTGCGCCAGGACTTGCGGAAGACGAATTTTTGGCACTACCTGTAATGATGACTGCCGAATGGCGGAGCAGAGACGGTTGGTAACTGTGACGCTTCATCCCATCAGTCAATTAAGTACTTCGCGTTCTCGTCGGTGAACTGCGGCGTCCAAAACAGGCCCAATTCCGCAAGGGTTCTCCGCAATGCCTCGGTGTTATGCACAACACTCTCGTATGTGATGTAGCGGATTGGGAGATCGTAATCGGCGGCAAAAGTGGATATCCGCCTGATTGCCTCAGTAAAGTTGTGAGTGGCTTTTCGACGACTAAAAACATGGGGAAATTCGACGGCAGATTCAGTCGCACAGAACTCAGTCCGAAGCGTTGCGACGACGTGCACCTCGTAACCAGCATCTGTAAAACGCGTGAGCAGCGCTTCGGGCTTGTCATCAGGCCACGCTCGATTCTGGCGCCCGCCGTGTGGAAAGCTATTACGGTAAACGATCTGCTGCTTCGCGCTAGCTAGTGATTTGTCGAACGGCTGGTCATGCTTGGCCGTGCCGTCGCATCCTGCGTCGATGAGGCATTGTGTCATCAGACGCGTGCCGGACGATTCAGGTCCAAGCACCAAAAACGCCCGGCGCCTTAGCTTGATTAAATCGTTCTCGCGTGTGATCACTTTTCGTATGAGCGCCTCGTCGACAAAAAGTTTTACGGCGTCGTTCGACACGCCGGTGTCGGCCGCAATGCGTCCTATCGCCAAACCGGATGGCGCATCATTCAGTTTCTTCACTATCTTCTGGAAATGGCACCAATCCCTTTTCCGATCGCTTAACCACTTTCGTCTTAGGCTGCGGATCGGCACCAAAGTGGCATCGATGGGATACGTGTATGCCGCCGTTAGTTCCAGGATCAATCGAATTTCCGCCAGCGGGTCGCCGTTCCATTTCTCGTGGAGCTTTGAGTGAAGGCAGTTCTCTGCACACTGCAGCGGATCATTTTCGGCGCATACCCATTGCGCCTTGACGCCGCACTCGCTCTCGAGCTTCTCGCGCCAATCCGTTTTGCAAAAAACGATATCCATCGCGACGACGCTTTTGTCCGACTGCAACAGTTCCTTCGCTTTCCGCAGGTTGTCGGTCCACCCTCCCTTGTCGTTGATATTTTGGAATTGAACATACTCGGGCTGCCAGTAGGTTTCGTGTAAATACCTGTCGATTCCGCTAAAGGGCAGGCACGCTACGCCAATGAGTGTTCCAGACATTCCTGTTCTCGCATTTCTGGTAATATCTTCGTCGCGTGCCGCCAAAACGAACAAACCCGCCGTTAGGACGCATCGCAAAGGCATTTAGTTGAAAAGTGCTCGCCGTTGCGGTGAACACTTACCGCCCCAAGGATTCCAAGCAGAACCAGCCCCGTTATCCAACTCGTGGGCAACGGCGTTGCAGTAGTGTACGAGACAGTTCCCAGGAACCCGACCGCTGTGCCGTCACTCGAAGATCCAAAGCTTAGGGTCGGCGCAGTAAGTGCGTTGCTATCTGTGTTGTTTACGACTAAGCGGAGTTCGTTGAGGCCTGTTACAAAGCCGCTCGTAACTGTGCCAGCAGTGTGGCCGGTGAAGAAAAAGGGGGCGTCGGGCGGTCCGGGCGGAAAGGACATAACGCCGGCGCCGGGTGCGGTCTTTAAGAACGTGTCCCCGATAACCGTGTTATTCAGTTCAAGGACCGCGCGGTCGTCGCCATTCAGGTCAGAGAATACAAGGGTAACTGCCGTAGCATTGGAAGGCAGGGAGAAGCTCAAGTCTGCGTACCAGAAGCCGTTGAAAGTGGCCAATGATCCGCCGGCAGCGAACGTCCCTGATTGGAGAGTATTGCTCGTGATGCTCAGGTCTGAAATTGGCGGATTGATGCTGGCCACGTACATCGCTGGTGCCGATGCGGCGCCTGCGCCCGTAATCAGCCAGTTGTTCGTGCTTGACGTGCTCACGTCGATTATGTCAGCCGAAGTGACCGCGTCTCGGATCAGCACCATAAATAGAAAAATGGCGAAAACGATTGATCGAGTAGATCCCATAGCGAAACCACCTTTGGCGATGCTTGCCCTTCGCTGCCCCCGCTCAATTCTCCACCGGCGTCCCTCCACCCGCTGACGTGACCGGCTGCGTCGCCGGTCCTTGCCCACCGCGCTGGAAATTTCTGCCGCCGCCTCTTGGGGCCAGGGGTTTGCGCGGGACTTTTTCATCCGCCATGGCGGCTTGGTAGATGAAGCCGGCCATGATCACCGATGCTTGCTTTACGTCGTCTTCCTGGATGCGGTCGAAGACGTCTTCGTTGGAGTGATGCGTGCGGGTCATGTACTCGACGGGGTCCTGGATGAATTGGAACCCGGGGAGGCCGATGTCGTCGAAGCTGACGTGATCAGTTGAGCCGGTGTTGGCGAGGCTCAGCGTTGTCGCGCCCATGTCGCGGAAGGGTGTCAGCCAGCGGCGGAAGAGCGGGCGGACGGCTTCGTTGTTTTGGAGGAAGACGCCGCGAATGCGGCCGGTGCCGTTGTCGAGATTGAAGTAGGCTGAGAACTTGTCGTACTCGGGGCCTTTGATTAACTGGGCGGCGGGGCGGGTTGTGGGTTGAGTCGTGCCGCGGCCACGGCCGCCGCCACCGCGGTTGCCGCCCGTTTCGGGGAATGATCCGAAGTGTTGTTTCATGTATGCGGCTGATCCGAGCATGCCTTCTTCTTCGCCGGTCCAGAGGGCGATGCGGATGGTGCGGCGTGGCTTGATGTGCTGCGCCTCAAGGATTCGCACGGCTTCCATCGCAACCGCCACGCCCGCGCCGTTGTCGGTTGCGCCGGTGCCGGAGTGCCATGAATCCATATGCCCGCCGAGCATCACCAGCTCATCCTTCAGATCGGTGCCGGGAATCTCGGCGATCGTGTTGTACGCATTCAAATCGGCATCGCTGAATTGCACCTGAAGATCGACGGAGACCTTGAGCTTCTCACCCGCCTCGATCATGCGGACGAGGCGGTTGTAATCTTCGGCCGCCATCACGATCTGCGGCGGAATCGCCGGCGCATCGGGCGCCCAGACGCGCGGGCCAGCATTCCCGCGCGGGCCGGCGGGGCCGGGGACGGCGGCGCTCTGAACGAATATGGTCCCGCCGTCTCCGTTGGGGCTGGCATTGACGACGACGGCGGCGCCTTCCTTCGCAAGGAAGCCCAGGAGACGGCCGGCTTGCAGGCCGCCGCCGAATTGACCGCGCGCGCCGGGTTGCGTCGCCGGCCCGCGCGCGGGTTGGATGAGTTCTCCTCTGCCGCGCGTTGGCTGCACCGCCGGCGCGATCGTCGCGCCATTGTTGTCGGCATACACCAGCAGATCGCTGTCGGTCATCCGAACGCCCGGCGCATCAAAATGCGCCCGCACCGGCCGCGGCGCGCCCATCAGCACGATCGCGCCCTTCACCTTGCCGGCGTATTTCTCCAGATCGGCTTCGCTGTTGGCGTTCACATAAACCACTTCCCCCTCGAGCGGCTTATCAAACCCGGGCGACCACGCCTTCGGATATGAGATCAGCGTGATCGATTGCGGCTCAATCACCTGCATCGAAAACCGCTTCACGCTCCATCCGCGCCCAAAGGGTCCCCAGGCTTCCAGATGCGCATTCTCCAAACCCCAGGAGGTGAGCTTGTCGCGCGTCCATTCGTTGGCGCGATGCAGATTCGGCGAGCCGGTGAGGCGTGGTCCTATCACATCGGTCAGATAGCTGAGGGTCGCCATCACCTGCGAATGATTTAAGCCTTCATCGCGAATCCGCATGATCGGATCATCGCTCTGCGTAGTCGGCGGCGCGACCGGCAGCGCCAACGGATCGGCCGGCGCGGCTGCCGCGCCCTGCCCGCGCCCACCGCGGCGTTGCGCCTGGGCGGTGGTGCTGAGCAGAGCCAGATTGAGAATGATGACGATCGTGAAACCGATTGCGCGACAAGACCTGTTCATGTTCGTTGCCCTTACTTCCCGCAAGAGGAATTGAAGCTGGTGAGTCAGGGGGATTTTGCCGGATCGCGGGCGGCGTGTAAACAAGAATCGTAACCGTGAAGTTCACCGAGGCAGCATGAAGAGCGACAGGGAATACGAGGATGGAAGATGGAACATGGAGGATAGGCCCCCTCGAGCCGGGCGATCTCCAGACAACATACTCAACCTCGGAGCACTTTCGGCCGCGCGGCTGCCGACCGGCTCGACCCGGTTGTCAACCCGGCACGTCGATGTTTTCCTTGCCTTGCGTTCAGCTTGCTTTTGTCCTGCGAGTAGGCGGTTTGGCTCGCCTGCCCGGGCGGGGTAAGATCACCAAAGGAGATGAGCCATGACCTATCGCGGAGTTGTCAGCAACGGCGTGGTGGTTCTCGACGGCGACAAGCCTGGAGAAGGAACGATCGTAGAGGTAACGCCCGTCGCGGCTGATTTCTGGGAATCTCCATCGCTCGACGAATTGGCCCGCGCGCAGCATGTCGGTCCAATGAACGATGTGCGCGCGATCTTTGGAACATGGCCCGGCGATGAGAATGATGGTTTTGAAGCGACGATCGACGCACTTCGGCACTCCAAGACCGCCGGAGATCAGCGCTGATGAGTGACGCGAAGATCATTCTCGACACTGACGTCGTTTCCAATCTCATGCGCGGCGGGGCGATCGCCGAGGCTTATGCGCCACACGTTCAGGGCAAGCTGCCGGCGATCGCATTTATCACCGTGGGCGAGATGTACTTTGGAGCGGAGAAGGCGAATTGGGGCCTGAAGAAACGCAACGAGCTGGAATCGACACTGCGCAGCTTTGTAGTGATTCCGTATGATCATGAAATCGCCCGTTGCTACGGACGCCTGGTTGCCGAGCGTCAAAGGGCCGGCAGGCCGATCGCACCGAATGACGCGTGGATCGCGGCATGCGCCGTGCGTCATGCGGTACCGCTCGTTACGCACAATGCGAAGCATTTCGGCGGAGTCACCGGGCTGACGATCGTCACCGAGGCTCGCGACGCAAAGGGATAGTGGCAAGCAGCTCAAGTGGTCACTGGGGAACGCGCAGATTCTCGGTGGTGTCTGCGCGACTGCAATAATCTTGTGCCCGCCGCGTGTTGAGGCAGGCTATGGAACTAACGTCAGCAATTGTAATTGCGGTCATTGGTTGTGCTTCAGTCGTTTGCGCTCAGCCAAAAGCGTTCACCGTCGCCGCCGATGGCAGCGGCGTTTTCAAGACCATTCAAAGCGCCATCAATGCCGTCCCCGACGGCAACGGCGAGCGCGTGATTCTTCGCATCAAGGCGGGGATTTACAAAGAGAAGATTGTCGTGCCGCGCGGGAAGACGTTCATTTCGTTTGTTGGCGACGATGCCCGCAGCACGATCCTAACGAACGACTGGAACACGCATCACATCGGCGCCGGCGGGCGCGAGGTCGGGACGATGCGCAGCGCCAGCGTGCGCATCGACGCGAGTGATTTTCTCGCCCAGAACATCACGTTTGAAAACAGCGCGGGCGACAACGGGCAGGCAGTCGCGCTGGCGGCGACGGGGGATCGGCAGATCTTCCGCAATTGCCGCCTGATCGGCTGGCAGGACACGCTCTACGCCAACGGCGGGCGACAGTATTACGACCGCTGCCACATCGAGGGGCGCGTCGATTTCATCTTCGGGAGCGCCACGGCCGTCTTCGATCATTGCGAGATTCACAGCAAAAATGGCGGCCACATCACCGCCGCCAGCACGGCGAAAGAGACGCCGTGGGGTTATGTGTTTCTCGATTGCAAATTGACCAGTGATGCGATTCCCTGGCGCGATGCGGCCGCCGCGCAGCCGGCGGGCAGGGTGACGCCGATGGCGGATCTGGGCCGCCCGTGGCGGCCGTGCGCTTCGGTCACATTCGTGCGCTGCGAATTGGGCGATCACATCAAGCCGCAAGGCTGGAGCCAATGGCGACCCGCCGACGGCACCGACAAAACCGCGCGATATGCGGAGTATGCTTGCACCGGACCGGGAGCCGATTTAGCGAAGCGAGTGCCGTGGGCGAAGGAACTGACCGCCGAGCAGGCGAGTGAGTTGACGGTTGAAAAGATTTTGGGTGGTAGTGATGCGTGGACGGCGAAGTAGAAAGTAGCATCTCTCGAGCACCGTCGTCTGGTGGCTGCTCCGAAGACTGCGGCGGGCAGTGCCCGCCCTACGCCGCGCCAAATCGTAGGGAGGGCACTGCCCGCCGATTTTGTTCTTCGCGGTGCGGCACGCTGATTGAATAACTGTCTGTGAGTTGGTGAGGGGAGCGCATCATTGGCTAAAATAAAAGCATGTCCGTCTCCTGCGTCGGAACGTGCACACACTGCGGCATCAGACGTTTCTGGTTATCCAACACGCTGTCGCTGCAGATGGACGATGGGCAACTGAAATGTTTGCCGCATCCCGGGGAACGCTGGGCATCTGAAAGGGAAGGACTCACTCTCGAACAAGCGGCTGAGCGAGGCAGGCTATATCGGGAAACATTTTTCGTTTGCCGACATTGTGGAAAAGACGGGGAAATTATCGAGAAGTTCGAGAAGTATGTCGGGTTCGACTGGAAGCAGCTCACCATTTCGGTTCGACAGGCAATTAAATGGTGTTGGGGTTCGGCAGCCATCCTCATTGCGTTCTTTGCCTGGATGCGGTGGTGGGAACCCGCAGTAATATTCGGCGTTACGCTGCTCAGTGTGCCCTGTGTTTTTTGGTGGGACAACCGAAGGACAGCGAAGGAGTACAGTCGCCCCGATCTGCCGCGCGATGATGCGCCAGGTCGCGTTCCTATCGCCGCACCGGTTGCTGGATGCTGGGACGAATTGGCGACAATCGTCGGCGAGGTCCTGATGAAAGACGCCGATTCAATCCAAGCAACAGGCTCCTGCTGCGACCAGCCAGATTGGGTTTACGCAGGTCGCGTGACGGATGCAGACCGCATCACTTGCTCCGCCTGTGGGAAAGGCGTGATGGTTCTGTCAGAGCATTCGATCCATTGACGGTCCTGAGCAAATTGAGTTTTGAGCGGCATCGACGTCCAGTCTTACCGTGTCCCGATGCGATCGGTGACATGGCCTCAACGCGGCGGCCGCGCCGCGTAGGTGAAGCGGATGACGGCCAGCGCGAAGGTGAAGCACGCGGCGGCGATGGGGCGGATGGCGGGGTCGCCGGGCTTGCGGCGGTTGGGCCAGAGCCGCGAAAAGCCCGCCGAGGCGAACCCCGAAATCGCCGGCGCGACGGCGAGATTCGCCATGCGGGTGGCCGGCAAATGCAAAAGCGTCGTCGGAAAGATCAGCAATGAAAGCCCGCCGACCGCGGCACCCGCGATAAGGCTCAGGAAAATCCAAACGCCCGGCCCGGCAGGCCGGTTGGGATTGGATGCGGTCTGCCGCCTACCAACAAACAGATCCCACGGCAATTCCGCCAGGACCTGGAGTCCGACCTCAAAGATGAACTGGAGGATGAGGATTAGAACGTCTTCCATGGCAATTCGAGCACGCGCCTTCGGTTTTCACTTTAGTCCTTCTCGCATTTCCCACCCTTGCAAGCTGAATCCAAGCTGATCCAACAGCCGGCGAGCTGCGGACCGAGCAACATTCCAATTCTCGCTCTGCAAGAATTCTCTATTTGGAGCAGCGGTATCATCAAAGTCAACGCCCGACACGGCAGCAACAAACGTCCGTATCGCGATAATCTCTGCGGAGGAAAAGCCGGACGCTGCGGAACGCTCGCCCGCTGCACGTGCAGAGCTCAGGGCCGACTCAAGGATTTCGTCCGGAAGGGCGTAAGTCTCCACGGTCCCCCCGACAACATATTTCTCCTGAAATCTCTCCGAGGCTAATGCTGCCAAATCCGTCAGAAGTCTGGCTTTCCGTTTGTCTTCGTCAGCCGGCATTGGAAACTCCATTCAATCGGAAAGTGACAAACCTTAGGGAATCTCAGGAAGCGGTCTACCGGGAAACGTTGTGTCCCAGAGGATCTTTGCCGCATGGCTTCTGGCCTCCGACTCGTTTGCTGATTTGAAGACCCTCGTAATCATCATTGAATAGAAGGTTTGACCATGGGGTGTCAGGCATTGAGAAAGCCTGCGCCAACTCCTGTTCAAACAGGTGCGTCCAATCGTTGTTTTTCAGGGCTCGCAGCAGCATCAGCCTCGCCGCCTCGTCGGACAGGCCGGTCTCGGTGGAGAGGATTGCGCTTAGCACATGCCGTATCTGAGGATAGTCAGCCATATTCACCGCTCCGACGTCATCCCAATCGTTCTCTATCCATCACGGTAATTCGGTCACACCGGTTCATCGCGTGTGCACCCGGTGTATCCCCCATTTTTGGACCTGCCACGCCTCCGTCCAATATTAACCGCCGTCGCGATACAGCTTTGGCCTTCAATTCCATTCAGGCCGTTATGAGTCTTGCCGATGTAGTTGGAAGTGCCAGCCCCAATAACGTGGTCGGCAGCTTCGGTGAATGTACCGCAGGTTGCCGCGCGTGGGAGTGGGAAGGATGCATCAGATAGAGCTTGGGTCCGAAAACTTTCAACGGAGGTAAGTGCCAATGCGAAAGTTGCTGCATCTCTCGTGGTCATTGTTGGGAATCGCCGGCCTGGCCGGGTGCGCGAGTTATGACGTCAAAGTAGACGCCGTCAGCCCGCGCCTCAGCACGTATCAGGCGAGCATCGGTCACGTCAACGCGCCGGCGTTTGAAGTGGGCGATATCGTCGAGCTGGATCCCAAAACGCATGATCTTTCCAAAGCCGGCAGCGTTACTGTCCCGGCGACCAACGTCGTCTTCACCGATGCCGTTCAGCAAACCGCCGAGCCGTACGCGGCTCCGGTGGAGTTGAGCTATTCACAGAAGATCAATCCGACGATGCAGGAGCAGGTGGCCGCCGACGTGCAGAGCAAGACGGTGCTGCACGTGCAAAGCGCGTGGACGCGGCAGCTCAAGAAGCCGGAAATGTTTGTCGCCGGCAGCGACGAGCTGGCGAAAGCCGCCAACAAGCTGGCGGCGCAACATCCCGATCACCAGTTCTTCCTGGTGTCGGCGGTGAGCCCCGCCGACAAGGTTTATCTCTCGTATGATGGCGCCGATTCCAATGCGACCAACGCCGGCCGCTATCATTTCTATGTGAAGTATTCACAAAACGAGCAGTTGGCGAAGCTCGCCGCCAGCCAGCCGGTCTTCTTTAAGCTGACGGCGCTGGCGGTCAACCCCGGCGAAGGCCGCGCGGTTGTGCGAGCGGCTCCGCAAGCGGGTGTCGATCCGGCGGAATATCATCTGCAAGGGGCGGTTGCCGCGACCTGGTAGTTTTTGTGCGGAATTGTCTCGCGCAGAAAATTCGTGAAACGTGAAGACGTGGAACGTGACGGAATTGCCGTCACGTTTCACGTTTTTCTTTTTGCCCGTTCTGCCGACCGGGATGGTCGCGGCGACGCAACGTTTCGCACCGAATTTTGCACCATTCGGTTGCGTCTACAATGGTTGCACGTTGCATCTGAGGGGGCTTCGGGTTTCGAGCCAAACTCCCTTCGTGCCTCCGTCCCTCCGTGCCTTCGTGCCTCCGACGTGCCGGTGAATCATTTTGAAACGTTTTATTAATCATTCGGTTTCATCGACCCCCGTTGCATGTTTCATTGGCACGCCGTGAGCCAGAAGACGCGCCTTGCAAGCAAGGCGGCTATATAAACGATACGGACGCTGCGCGGCGGAAGGAGTGAAGCGATCACCATAAGACGACTCCGAGAATCAATCAGATCGCCGCGCAGCGACATTACCGTTTAGCCATCCTGCTTGCAGGGCGCGTCCGGCTCCGTAGTCCACCGCACCGGCCCCCGAAACCGCCGGCGCGCCTAGATGACTTACATCAATTTCGGCGCGGATTCCGCCGCGCGACAGCCGGGCGGCCCGACCCGTTTTTCAGCCCGCCAACAGGGATTGCGCGACACGGCGCGACAACTGGCGCGACTTTTCAATCAGCCGCGCGGCGGCAGTCATTTGACGTAAGTCATCATTCAACATCCTTCGTCCCTGCACGCCGACATCCACCAAAAAACCATGCTCCTCTATAGTACACACACTTTGTCAAGGTTTTGTTTGGTAAGTAATGATGCGGCGAGGAGTTAGAGATTTATAGCCCATTTTTCGATTTTGCGCATCATAAACGTCTGTAAAATAAGCATTTACATCTCGACGAAAAAATATTAACCCGGGTTTTGAAAACAAAAATTCAAAGATTTTTGCCGCGCGGAAAAACGGAGTGAGTTAGCATTAAGTTAACTATCAGTGCGGCGAAGAGTTGCGGCTGATCGTGGGTCACCGCCGGCGCGCGAGATTTTTTTTATAATCGCTTTTGTCGGCTCGGCTCCTCAAAGAAAACTTCAACGAGGAAGAGCGCAGTAGCTGGGATGTCGCCGCCTACTGCATGGCCAGCGTCATCGCCGGCTGTCTGATCGGCCTGGTCATCAACTATGTCTTCCGAAAAATAACCAACAACCTGTTCCCGGTCGTCTCCCCACCTGCCACGCAAGTCGGCGACGGAAGCAAAGCCGACGGCGGGGAGTAATCGCACTTGACCCGTTTGCGTTTGCGACCCGTTTGCGTTTGCCCAATTCGCCGTCGTGCGCAATGAGAATGAGGTTGTTGCCGGCCCCTTTTCACTTCACGAGATCAGCAATGCAGTTGCCGCACTAATGCAGTTGTCAGGCCGCCACGAAATCTTTCCCGAGAATCTCTAAAATCCTAACGCGCGACTGGCTGTCGAACGCAAATTTGGCCAGCGTGTATGCCATTCGGTCATTGCCGTTGTCTCGCGGATGAATTGCTGCCACAGGTCAACGAGAATGCCATTCTCAAAGGAAGGAAGTTGTCGGCTTAGAGTTTTGGCCGGCCGGCGGAAATCCTGGTCGGTTTTGGCTATGATGCCGGCAGAAGATGGCCAATCAGTCCACTTTGGATTTCGTCACTTTGTTCCGAGAAGTAGGCGGGCGGCACACGCTTTTGCCGGTGCTATTATTTTGAAACGAAGGTCTTTAAGCCTGGTTCATGCCTGACGTTGCGGCGGGTTTAATCAGGAGGAGACCCGAATACTAACCGGACCGGACGGGTCAGGTTATTAGAAGGTTATCTGCCTTCCCCATGAGCGTGGACTACCGAATCATCGCGCCGTCTGAGGCTCCGGCCGCCTTGGGCAATCCGGACCACGAGCCAACGGAGCCGCTGGGTTCCCTGGCGGAGGTCCGGGATTGGCTTGCGCACCGCGTCGCAAGTTTCACCCCGGATGCGGATGGCATCTGCTATCGCATAGCTACTGGCAACGGAGGGGGTCCGGTGCACCTGTGGACGTCGGAGGCTTATAGGCAGTGGCGCGACAAGTACATTCCGCGCGATGATTACGCCGTCACTACGATCTCGTTCATGATGTACGGCGATTTCGATCCCACGCTCATCGGCGACTGCGCCGCGCGTTTTCATGGCACGATCTTCGATCACCAGTCCAGTGAAATGCTTTCTCCCGAAGAATTTCTCGGTCGCATTCGCTGCCGCGGCAGATAACCAGCCAATGCAACGGACCGGAGCCGCGGGTATAGTTTCCTTCGTCCGAAAGGTGCTGGGGCGCGGCCCCGGCCGTTGATCGGCCCTACGTTATGGCAACTACAGATGCCGCTGGTGAAGCTAAACGAATTTCTTGAGCGGCTTGGTGAGGCGAACGAGGGCACCAATCATGGTTCAGAATACGCGCTTTACGAGTTGCCCGATGCAGATGCTCTCCAGGCCGCCCTTGATCTCTACTTTTCTCGACTCAGCACGTCGAATTCGCCCGCCCAGCCTGCGGAAAACTGGCGCATTCGTTTAACGCCTGTGCGTGATTCCCGTGAAGCGATCTCGCTGCTGGCGCGGCATTGGTTCTATGAACAGGAATATTCGCCGCGTATCGATCCGGCACGGTCAGAAGAAACCGTCTCGGAGTTTATGGCGCAATTGCGCTCCGTGGTCGGCGACGCCGCAGTATTTGAAGTGCAGGTTGCTCCGCCCATGTGGTACGACTGTGTTTGGCAAGACTTCGCGTTCGATGGCGGTAGCCAACGGTGGCTACTACACTTGGGGTTCTCGGATTGAGCCTGCTGCCATCGTGGGGACGTGCCATAACCCGCCGATGCAGTGGACCGAGCCGGCGGTATACTTTATGTGCGGTCTAGCGTCGCGCGTGCGCCGCCGTGGCCGCTCAACGGCATTACGTTATCCCGCCATGGTATACGACAAAGCAAAGTGGCACTCTGACGGCGACTTCCCGAAGGGCCTTCCCTACGAGAACGGGGGCACTCATGTCGGCATGTTTCTGGCTTGGGTGATCAATCACGGCATGGCGGGGCCCGACTTGACAGATGAAGCTGCGTCTGACCTAGAAGAAGTGCGGCAGCGCCGGCTCACGGGTCGGACGGTCCTCTTCAATCACCTCGACGGGGTGCTGAGCGATGAGGACTTGAATGACGAGGGCAACGCATTTGCGAAGCACTATTATCAAAAGTATCAAGGCGAGTACGATGCTCTAATCCGTAGGAAGTTGAAGACCGCTTATCACGCATCGGATGATTGGGCGACATATGACATGGTCGCTGCAATGATCGATCGAGCTTATTCTGAGTTTAGGAAAGCAAGTGGCGGTCCGAAGGCGGGATAACCCCGCACTGCGACGGATCGGCCCGGCGGAACGGTCCTTGTGATTCCAACGAGAGGCAGAAAAGGGGAGAGGCAGAAAAGGGGATAAGTTCATTTATTTCCGCTCCTGCGAGAGGCAGAAAAGGGGATAAGTTCGAATGCCATTCGGTTAGCACGTAAGTCCGCGCCGTTGCGCGTGTTATAGCAAATTTGCGCAAAACGCGGCCTCCTGTCAGAATGGTGGTGCTTAGTCGCCAACCAATAGGAGGCCACGGATGGCTCAGGTTTCTTATGTGCTCGCACGTCTCAAACGCGATCCAATCGGCGATCTTCCCATCGCCGATCGCATGAATCAACTGCTCGATGAACAGCAGGTCATCTGGCGTGATCGATTGCTGACGCCG
>DATBDZ010000415.1:0-5173 GCA_036276235.1 Humisphaera sp.
TAGAGCCGGTGCTTGGCCTGATATTCCAGCCAATCCGCATACCACTGCTGTCGGCGATCTTCGTCCTTGACCGCCGCCAAACCCTTTCCCTGGAAGAATGCGAGAAGCTCTTTGAATGGGCTTTGCAGCAGATAAGGAGCAACGCCATCGCGGTCGGCGTGTGCCGCAAAGCTCAGCGGCAGAATCAGATCAGCCGCCGATGCGGCAGGTGGAGGATCAGTAACTTGTGCCGATCGAGTATCGCCTTTCGACGCCATCGAATCATCTATGTACGGGTTTTGCCGAACAATAGGAATGGGCCAAATGAAACAGGCGGCACAGGCCCTTCCGTCTCCCGATCACATCCGCCTGATTATGTCACGCGAAGTAACGAAGGCACGAAGCAAAGCCAGAGTCCAAATCCTTCGCAGCTTCGTCACTTCGCGTGACATTCTTCGAATTTTGGCCAATTTCGCTGGCGCGCATGATTCATCTATAATCGAGGGATGGAAAAGGAGAGGGAACAGGAATTTTCCGGTTTTCTAAGCTATCTCTTTCTTGCCAAGGCTCGCAGACAGTTCTTAAACAGGAGTTGAATCATGACGAATAAAATCGCCCTCATCACCGGCGCAAGCCGTGGCCTCGGCCGCAACGCGGCTGTCAATCTCGCGCGGCGCGGCGTCGATATCATCTTTACTTACCACTCGAATCAAGCCGAGGCACAGAGTCTGATCCGTGAAGCCGAGGCGGTGGGAAGGAAGGCGGCTGGGCTTCGCCTCGACACCGGCGACATCCGTGCTTTCGACGGCTTCGTAGCCGATGTCCGCAAGACATTGCAAGGTTGGCAGCGCGATCGCTTCGACTATCTCGTGAACAACGCCGGCACCGCGTTGCATGCCACCATCGAGCAAACGAGCGAAGAGCAGTTTGACAGAATAGTGAACGTTCATTTCAAGGGTGTCTATTTCCTGACTCAGAAGTTGCTTCCCCTGATGAACGATGGCGGACGGATCGTGAATATCTCGTCGGGCCTGACGCGATTTGCGCTTCCCGGCAGCTCCGCTTATGCCGCGGCAAAAGGCGCGATTGAGGTCCTGACCCGCTACATGGCCAAGGAACTGGGCCCGCGTCGGATCACCGCCAACGTCGTCGCTCCCGGCGCCATCGAAACCGATTTCAGCGGCGGCATGGTGCGCGACAATCCGGAGCTCAACAAGCGCGTCGCGGAAATGACCGCCCTGAGCCGCGCCGGTGTGCCGGACGATATCGGTCCGATGATCGCCGCCCTGCTCTCGGATGAGAACCGATGGGTGAACGGTCAGCGGATCGAAGTCTCCGGCGGGATGGCGCTTTAGTGGTTCCCCGCAGCCCGCTCGCTATTGCGCGCGATGCGATGTACAATGCCTGCGGTATTTTCGACGACTGAGCACCCGTCGGCGTTTATATGGCCAGTCGAATGACGCCGTCGCTCCTCCCTCGCCTTTCTTACCTTTCGTAGTCGAGATCCAGTTTATCGCGTGGGCGCTGTTGCGGTTTTGCTCGGCTTTGCCGAGTCATGGCCCGTTTTGGCCACGCCGGATGTGTATTGCTCGGAGGGGCAATACCCGTCCGTCGCTTTATAGTCCCGCGCGATCGCCGGCTTCAACAAAGGTCCGCTAGACACATGAGCATCTACACCCTCTACATTCAGAATGGCAATTGCGCCGGGTTTTGGATTCAACACCGGACGTGGCAAAACAAGTGCGCGCAGGTGAACAGCATCGCCGGCCAATATCGCGGCGTACTTCCCGGCCAGGCGCCCAATCACGCCGACTCGGCGGTCATGGTTTCCTGCTTTGATATCCGCAGCGGGCGTGCGGTTGCCGCCAGCGGCGCGGTCGATCAGCCCGAAGACCGCGGGTATGTCCGCATCGCGCAGCCGCCCTGGTATACGCAGCCGATGGGTCAGGATCTGACGACTGTCGCGTGATTGCAAATAGCAAGAGAATCACCAACGGAAGAATTCCGGTGCTCCGCACTCCGCTATCAGGAAGGAAGCAGCGCCTTCCATCGCGTGCTCAGGAATGAACGTGCGCCGTCCATCGTGTGATCAGGAAGGACGGCGCGCCTTCCATTGCGAGCATCTGCAAGCAACTTGCGCCTTTGATCGCAATTTTCCATCCTGTTAGCCGAGTGCGGAAGCACCGGACCCCGGATCGCGATTTCGCTATCCTCCAACCACTATCTTCCATCCTCAAATTCCACGTCCCCCTCTCTTCCGCTCAAGCGGCCCTTGGTTTATAAGTCGATGACCGATCCGCGCTCCCAAAGGCAGTGTGAATGTTCGGCTTCCGCAAGACGGACCCGCAAGCCGGCGCAAGAGTTAGCACCCGGTTCTGCACGGACAAGTTCAACGGCAAGTATCCGCACGTGGGCCTTTACGATTGCCGCGAGCGCAAGGTCTGGGTCTGCAAACCGCTGGGCGGGCAGGCGATCCGCACCTCGCACGCGCGGCTGATTACCGGCACGGACAACGCCACCTCGACCGTCTGGAAGGATCGCTTCCTCTGCCACTGGTTTTACACGCCTAACACGGGTGAAGGGCTGATTCACGGATATCCGATTGAGTGGGAGGAAGCACATCTGTTGGTGCGCGTCGATCCGCAGTGGGATTACGACCGCCAGCGATTGATACCCGTGGAGCTCGAGGACCAGATCTCCAACAACCTCGCCCGCCAGCACAAGCATGGCGAAGAGATCTTTCGCTTCTACAAAGAGTGCAAGCTGAAGTATCCCGTGAGCCTGCATTTCATGGGACAGCGGGCGACGGATTCGGTGTTTTATGTGAGGAGGGTGGAAGGGGTGGGGTGAGCGGCGGGAAATGGAGTCAGGGCCGTGGAAAAGGAGCAAGGAGCCAGGAGCCAGGAGAATGCGGGACAAGGCTCGGGAATCTGGAGTTACGGCAGCCATGGGCGATTTTGTCTTCTCCTGGCTCCTGGCTCCTGACTCCTTTTGACACGACTACTGGCTCCTGGCTCGTGGCTCCTTTAATATCCTCCCCCTACCGATGACAAGGGACTGTTACTAACAAGGTGCATTCATGGCTGATGGCGTGCCGACGATTCGTACGTTTCAAGTGTTTCCTGATCTGCCGGCGGAGTTGGAGCCGCTGCTGGAGCTGGCGCGGAATCTCTGGTGGGTCTGGAATCCGGATGCGGTCGAGCTGTTTCGGCGGCTGGATCGCAAGCTCTGGGAAGATGTCTATCACAACCCCGTGAAGATGCTGGGGAGCATCGCGCAATCGAAGCTTGCCGCCGCCGCGAAGGATGATGGCTTTCTGGCGCATCTCAATCGCGTCCATGCGATTTTCAAAGAGCACATGACCGGCAAGGGGTGGTTTCACGAAAAGCATGGCGATCTTTCCAAGCTGCTGATCGCATACTTCTCAGCAGAATTTGGCTTGCACGAGTCGCTGCCGATCTATTCCGGCGGCCTGGGGATTCTGGCGGGCGATCATCTCAAGAGCGCGGCCGAATTGGCGCTGCCATTCGCTGGCGTCGGCCTGCTCTATCGCAACGGATATTTTCAGCAGTATCTCTCCGCCGACGGATGGCAGCAGGAGGCGTACCCGGAGCTGGATTTCTACAACCTGCCGGTCGAGCCGATGCGCTATACCGATGGCTCATCTGTTCACGTGCGCGTCGAGATGCCGGACAACGCGGTCTTCTGCAAAGTGTGGCGGGCGAATGTCGGCCGCATTCCGCTCTACTTGCTCGACACGAATCTGCAGGAGAACTCTCCCGCCGACCGCGAGATCACCGCGCGCCTTTACGGCTCGGGCACCGATCTGCGCATCAAGCAGGAGATCGTCCTGGGCATCGGCGGGACCCGCGCGCTCAAGGCGCTCAACGTGCAGCCGACCGTCTACCACATGAATGAAGGCCACTCGGCGTTCCTGGCGCTGGAGCGCATTCGCACGCTGCTGGAGAATTCGTCGCTCACCTTCGACGAAGCCCGCCAGCAAGTAATGTCTACCAATGTCTTCACGACACACACGCCGGTGCCCGCGGGCATTGATACATTCTCGCCAGAAACAATGCTCCGGTTCTTCGGGAAAATGATTCCGCAGATGAAGCTGGATGATGAAGGATTCCTGGCGCTGGGCCGCGAGGATGTTTCCAACAAGAAGCAGGGATTCTCGATGGCGCTGCTGGCGATTCGCCTGGCCGACAACGTGAACGGCGTCAGCGAATTGCACGGCGACGTTTCCCGCAAAATGTGGCGGAACATCTGGCCGCAGGTGCCGACCGATGAAGTGCCCATCAAGCACATCACCAACGGCATTCACGTGCGCACGTGGCTTGGGCAGGAGATCGCTTTCACGCTCGATCGATACCTGAGCACGGAGTGGATGGTCGATCCGTCCGATCAGAGCGTGTGGGAAGGCGTCAATCAGATTCCCGATGAAGAGCTGTGGCGGGCGCACGAGCGCAGCCGATCGAGGCTGGTGAGCTGGGCGCGGCAGATGCTGCGCGAGCAGCTCCTGCGCCGCGGGGCGGCATATGATGACGTCGCCGCCGCCGATCAGGTCCTCGATCCTGAAGCGCTCACGATCGGCTTCGCCCGGCGATTCGCCACCTACAAGCGCGGCACACTGCTGCTGCGCGACATGGAGCGGCTCAAGCGCATTCTCGACAACGGCAAATTCCCGATTCAATTCCTCTTCGCCGGCAAGGCGCATCCGGCGGATACTGAAGGCAAGGAATTGATCAAGCAGATCGTTCATTTCGCGCGCGATGCCGGCGTTCGGCGCAAGGTTGTATTCATCGAGAATTACGACATGAACGTGGCGCGGTATCTCGTGCAGGGCGTTGATGTATGGCTCAACACGCCGCGCCGGCCGTATGAGGCCTCCGGCACGAGCGGCATGAAAGCCGCGTGCAACGGCGTGCTCAATTGCTCGATCCTCGACGGATGGTGGGTCGAAGGTTATTCGCCCGATCTGGGTTGGGCGATCGGCCGCGGCGAAACCTATGCCGACGCGCAGTATCAGGATCATATCGAGGGGCTGGCCCTCTATGACATCCTCGAGAAGCAGATCATCCCCCTCTTCTACCAGCGCGGCGTGGACAACATCCCGCACGAATGGATCGCGCGAATGAAGAACTGCATGCGTAAGCTCGCCCCCGCGTTCAACACGAATCGCATGGTGCGC
>DATBDZ010000416.1:0-27563 GCA_036276235.1 Humisphaera sp.
ACGACCACAGAATTGGGTGGCATGGGCTCGCGACAGCGTGCCCGTGGCGTCTTTTATGCTTCGCGGGTGCGGTGACTCGGCAATCTGCTCGACAGTTTTTTGTAACCGCGAGCAGATTACAGCGTCAGCGGTTCGCGGAGCTCATGCCTTCTTCGCGATCTGATACACCCCGCGCTCACCGGTTGAGGCGAATCGCTTGCGTTCCTTGATCAGTGTCTGATTGACGATCGCGCGGAAATTGTCGCTGCTGCTGCGATAGCCGGTACCGGTCACGGCTTCCGTGATGGCGGTGACTGACATCGGCTTGCCTGCCTTGCGCATCACTTCTTCCAGCACAACCGGGAGGCTCTGGGCGTTTCGCGCGCGGCCGCCGCCGGTGCGGCCCGAACCGCCGATCTTGGCGATGTCGCGCTCGATCGAATCGAGTTCCTTTTGGGCTTTGCGTCTGGCTTTTAAAAGTTTGCTCAGCTTTGTGCGGCGATCGCTGAGGATGTTCTCAAGTTGGCTAATGCTGAAAGCGGCTCCGAGACTCGGACGTGGCATGTGTCATTTCCTTTGCTGCCTCCCCCTAGGTAACGGGGTTATCAACGATGGGCCAGCTTATATAGTGACGCGCAGTTTTATGCAATACTCGAATTCCATCAGACAGATCACCACGGATGCACGGAGTCACGGAGGCGCGCTCGTCCTTCGGGAGGGATGTTGCGAATCACATAACCAATTTGAAATGCTCTGCTGAAATCCTTCTGATTTCTACCGTAGGGTGCGCTTTAGCGCACGCGGAAATCGCTCGAAGCTCGAACCGCGTGTGCTGAAGCACACCCTACGAAGTCCGAGCATCTTTGAGGATTTCAGCAGAGCCAATAAAAAAGGGAAACAGAAATTGCCCACTATGTTCGCGGGCGAGGCGCGGCAGTACGAGCGCGCCTCCGTGACTCCGTGCCTCCGTGGTGAACCGCATTTGCATTTGTGTGGAGACTCGCCAGTTTGACATCCATGCTTTCCCCACTTAACAGTCTGGCATGCCTCTCACGCGGCTTGCCCCTTCCCCCACCGGCGCACTTCACCTTGGCAATGCCCGTACGTTCATCGTGAATTGGCTCCTCGCCCGGCAAAATCAGTGGGAAATCCTGCTCCGCATCGAGGATCTTGATGGGCCGCGCATCAAGCGAAATGCCGATCGGCAGGCCATCGAAGACCTGCGATGGCTCGGCCTCACTTGGGATCATGGGCCGGTCTATCAATCGGCTCGAATGCAAAGGTATGAAGCTGCAATCAAATCGCTCCTGAAAACCGCGAAGGCATACCCCTGCGTATGTAGTCGCAAGGAAGTCGAGTTGGCGGCGAGCGCGCCGCACGCCGAGGATGCCGCCCCGATCTATCCCGGAACCTGCCGTGGGAAGTTTGCCACAATGCAGGACGCGATTGCACAAACTGGGAAGACGCCGGCGATTCGCTTTGCCGCGCTGGATCGGAGGATCGAATTTAACGATGGCTTTGCGGGCCCACAATCATTTAATGTCGCGCGCGAACTTGGCGACTTTGTAATCGCCAAGGCCGACGGCACCGCCGCCTATCAATTGTCGGTCGTTGTCGATGACGCGGAAGCCGGCGTCACTGATATCGTTCGTGGCGATGATCTGCTCGATTCGACGCCGAGACAGATCCTTCTCTATGAGGCCCTGGGCTTGGCCGATCGAATCCCGCGCTACTCACACCTTCCCCTCGTGATCGGCACCGACGGCCGCCGGCTCGCGAAGCGGCATGGCGACACGCGGCTCTCCTTCTATCGCGAGCAAGGTGTGCCGCCACAACGAATTCTCGCACTGATCGCGCGCTGGTGCGGCATCAATGCGGGCGATTCCATCGATCTGCCGGAGTTGCTCAAAACATTTCGCCTCGACGCGCTCTCTCATCAGCCGATTGTTTTCACCGAAGCCGACGACGCATGGCTCCGAGGCGGTTGACATGTTATGCTCCTGTGCGGTGATGCTGAGCGGTCGTGCGTCAGTTTGAGGTCGTAGATTTTGGGTGCCACAGGTCGCGGTACTCCGAGACCTGTGCGTGCCGCGTCAAAGACGCGATGCACGAAATCGGCGGGCAGTGCCCGCCCTACGCGCCGCATTCGCCCGTAGGGCGGGCACTGCCCGCCGCCTGCTATCACTATGGAGCCCTTCGCATGGACGCGAGCCTGCTGTCTTCCCTCAACGAGCAACAACGTGCCGCGGCTACCTTCGGCGGCGGGCCGCTGCTCATCATCGCCGGCGCGGGGACCGGTAAGACTAATACGCTGGCGCATCGCGTCGCGCATTTGATCGCGGGCGGCATGAATCCCGGCCGCATTCTGCTGCTCACGTTTTCCCGCCGCGCCAGCGCGCAGATGCTCCGTCGAGTCGAGGGGATTCTCGGCTCAACCAAACTCGGCTCGCGCGCTAGTTCCAGCGCGATCGCCTCCCAGCTCTGGGGCGGTACCTTCCACGCGATGGCTAATCGCCTGCTCCGTCTCTATAGCCAGGCCGTCGGGCTGGGTGAGAATTTCACGGTGATCGATCGCTCCGATGCCGAGGATCTGCTCAATGAAGTGCGAACCGATCTTGAGCTGGATAAAGGTGAAGTCCGCTTCCCTCGCAAGGGAACGTGCCTGTCGATCTATAGCCGCTGCGTCAACGCGCGCGAGCCGGTTGATCTGGCGCTGAAGGTGCATTTCCCCTGGTGTGCCGGGTATCCCGAGCAGCTCAAGACTCTCTTCCGCGCGTATGTAAAGCGAAAGCAGGAACAGAACATCCTCGACTATGACGATCTGCTTCTCTATTGGCATCATCTGATGGAAGAGCCCACGCTGGCGAACCAAATCCGCGAGCGATTTGATGCCGTGCTGGTGGATGAATACCAGGATACCAATGCGTTGCAGGCGCAGATTCTCCTCAACCTCCGCCCGGACGGCACCGGCCTCACCGCGGTCGGCGATGATGCGCAGAGCATCTATTCCTTCAGAGCCGCCACCGTGCACAACATCCTGGATTTCCCCAAGACTTGGCCCGCCGCGACGGTGCTCAAGCTCGAGCAGAATTACCGTAGTGTGCAGCCCATTCTCAAGGCGACAAATGCCGTCATCGGCCTCTGTCCGCATCGCTATAACAAGGAGCTCTTCTCGACGCGGCAAGGCCGCCAGCCGCCGCGATTGGTGACGCTGGTGGATGAAGAGCAGCAGAGCGATTACATCATCAGCCGCTGTCTGGCGCATCTTGAGGAAGGCGTTCCGCTGCGCCACCAGGCCGTTCTCTTTCGGGCGGCTCATCATAGTGACGCCCTGGAAGTGGAACTCTCCCGCCGCAATATCCCGTTCGTCAAATACGGCGGCTTAAAGTTTCTCGAAGCCGCCCACGTGAAAGACATGCTCTCGATCCTGCGACTCGCGGAAAATCCCTGCGACTCCACCAGCGCCTTCCGCGTGCTGCAACTGCTCGATGGCGTCGGCCCTTCCTTCGCCAAAAAGGCGATCGCACATCTGGCGAGCCATCAGCATGATCTGCGAAGTTGGCAAACCCTCGCACCGCCGCCCGCGGCTGCCGGGCAATGGCAATCATTAGTCGAGTTGCTGGTGGATATTCATCCGAATGGCCATCCGCTCGCCGAGCAGCTTGCCGGCATTCGCGCTTTCTACGCGCCGATTCTGGAAAAGATCTACGATCAGGCGGAAGTGCGCAAGCGCGATCTGGAGCAACTGGAACAAATCTCCGCGACCTTCCGTTCGCGCGCCACCATGCTGGCGGAGCTGGCGCTCGATCCGCCCGCGTCGACGCAGGATCTCGCCGGCCCTCCCTCGCGCGAGGAGGATTATCTGATCCTCTCGACGATCCACTCCGCCAAGGGTTGCGAATGGGACGCGGTGTATGTGATTCACGCCGCCGACGGCAACATCCCCTCCGACATGGCCAGCGGCTCCGAAGAGCAAATCGAAGAAGAGCGGCGGCTATTCTACGTCGCCCTCACCCGCGCCAAGGATTTCCTGGAAGTCTGCATGCCGCTCCGCTACTACCACAAAAAGTGGTCCAGCGGCGACCGCCACACCTACGCCCAACTCACGCGGTTTTTGCCGAACAATCTTCTGGAACATTTCGAGCGCGTGCGCCTGGAAGAAAAATCGAAACGACCTGCTGTCTCAGGCGCAACGACCGCGGCCGCGGCGGAGATTCGCGGCAAAATCGCCGGAATGTGGAACGATTGAGAGCTTCCAAACTTCCAGCTCGGATCATCGCTGGCAGTAGCCGAACCAAGAAAAGGAGCCGCGCACGGAAGGTACTCCTGGAGTAAGCGGGAACCGGGTGAAGCGCAATCACCGCTTACTGCGCGGAGTACCGCTGCGTGCGCGGCTCTTCTCGACTCGCGTCGAGAGCGCACGGAAGGTACTCCTGGAGTAAGCGGGAACCGGGGTGAAGCGCAATCACCGCTTACTGCGCGGAGTACCGCTGCGTGCGCGGTTCTTCTCGACTTGCGTCGAGGGCGCACGGAAGGTACTCCTGGAGTAAGCGGGAATCGGGGTGAAGCGCAATCACCGCTTACTCCGCGGAGTACCGCTGCGTGCGCGGCTCTTCTCGACTCGCGTCGAGGGAGGGGGACCACTTTGAATGACGTCGCGCCACTCGCGCCTCAATGTCTCCGCTCCGTGGTGAATAATCCGCGCTAGAGCGTCACACCCCCGGCGACGCCACAAACGAATCCTGCCGCGTGAAGTGGTAGAGCACGATCCCCGCGGCGATGGCGACGTTGAGCGAATCGATCCCCGGATTCATCGGAATCGTGATCTGGCGATCCGAGGCGCGCACGTATTGTTCGCCGATGCCCTGCGCTTCATTGCCGAACAGGATCCCGAATCGATCCGGCCGGCGCGATTGCGACAAAGGCTCGGCGCTGTCGGAAAGCACGCTCGCCGCCAGCTCGACTTTCCACTCAGTTTTCAGGCGCTGCATATCCTCGACAAGATTCCTCGATTGATGGATCGGCAGCCGAAAGATCGTCCCCATCGAAACGCGGATCGCCTGCCGCCAGAACGGATCATGGCACTGCTCGCCCAGCACCATCGCATCCGCCCCAAACCCGGCGGCAATCCGAATGATCGCCCCAATATTCTGCACGTTGGAAATATCCGGACAAACGACCAGCGTAAGCCGCCCTGGCGTGTTGGGAATCACCTGCTCCATCGGCCGCCAAGGCTTACGCCGCCCGCAGGCGACGATCCCCGACTGAAACCGCGCCCCCATCAACCCATTCATCGTCTGTTGCGGCGTCACATAGAGCGGCACCCCCTCCGGCACAAACCCCGCGATCTTCGGCAGCCGCAGGTCCGAAGCAAAAACCGATTCCACCGGATAATCGCTCTCCAGCAATCGCCGCACGACGTATTCGCCTTCAGCAATAAACAGCCGCCCCGCGCGATCGAGTTCCTTCTCTTTGAGGTTGCGGTAAGCCGCCACGCGCGGATCGTCGAGGGATGTAATGGGAATGGGGTTCAATCTGCTTTCTATTCTCTACTCTCAATTATCTGAACGCAGCTCATGTCTTGTATCAACTTGTGCAAGCTCGCGGTTCACGAAAGTATGCGATTCACGAAAAGAGCCGCGCACGCAGCGGTACTCCGCGGAGTAAGCGGTGATTGCGTTCGTTACCCATTCCCGCTTACTGCGCGGAGTACCGCTCCGTGCGCGGCTCTTCTGGGGTTGCGTCGAGGGGGATGCAGCACAATTGCTCTGTAGGAGCCGCGCACGCAGCGGTACTCCGCGCAGTAAGCGGTGATTGCGCTTCACCCCGGTTCCCGCTTACTCCAGGAGTACCTTCCGTGCGCGGTTCCTTGTCTAGGAAGTACAACTCTCGCGCCCGTTGTAATAGGCCATCTTCGCGCCTTGCCGATTCAATACGTAATCGACCTTATCCACAACTGCCGCTTCGTCGAACAGATGCAATGTGCTCCCGTGGCGCGTCCAGCGCCGTCGCTCTGCATCATCAAAACCCGCTCGCGTCAGCTTACGGGAAGCGATGGCTTTCATGTCGCTCATCACGCGTCCGGGGTCACGATCGGCTCCGACGACCGCGTGAACGTGATTTGTGCGGACGTGCAACGCCAGCAGCCGCCAGCATCGCTCCTGACATAAGCTGACGATCGCGTCGCGGACCACCGCGCGCTGCTCCTTCGAGTGCATGATGTATGTGGGTTGTGCCATGTATTCCCGCGATTTCGCTTCGCGTTGAGCATCGGGTGCGACATACTCTTCCCCGTACCGGTTGTGTTCGAGGTCGACCGAGCCCATTCCCTTGGAGGTGCCATGGAGCCATGTGCCGTAGGTGTGGAACGTAATAAAGTAGGCCAGCGCCATGGGTGCACCAGTATACACTTCTCGGCTTGGGCCAAGTACCGCGTACTGCGGAACGCGGGAAGAACCGCGCGGCGGTGCTCTGCGCGGTGAGCGAAATCGCGTTCGTTACCGATTCCCCGCTTACTCCGCGGAGTACCGCTCCGTGCGCGGCTCCTATAGAGCGATTGCGCTGGATCCCCCTCGACGCAACCCGAGTAGAACCAGAACCGCGCACGAAGCGGTACCCCACGCAATAAGCGGGCATCCCGTCAATCGTTCGTTTGATCGGTTGGCGCGAGGTCATTCAAAGCGCTCCCCGTAATGCACCCTCGACGCGAGTCGAGAAGAGCCGCGCACGTAGCGGTACTCCGCGCAGTAAGCGGAGAGCGCGTCGTCGCGGGCACCGCTTACCTAGAGCAGTTGTCAGTGGTCAGTGGTCCGTTGTCAGTCGCTGGATTCCCCTCGCCCCCTAGTAAGACAGCAGACGAGAATATCGCGCTAAAATAGGCGGAGTGTCGCATGATCGGACCCGATTCGTTAATTCATAAGATTCTTATTTACAATATCTTATGAACTTGGGATCGACGGTGCTCGTGCGACAAATGCGACACTTTCGCATTTTGCTTGAATGCGGAAGGAGGGCATTGCTTCAACTGGATATCAATGCTGATCCGGGCAACCCGGGCAGGAGGAGGGCGAGCCACACCCATTAAGACTTTGTGGCCGCGCGGCTCGGAGGATGTTACACCCTTCGGTGGTGTAACACAGGCGTTCATGGCATAAGTTTGCTTATTATCATCGGTTGCGCGATGAGCATCAACGCTGTGACACAGGCACAGCTGTAACATGTGTAACCTGTGCTGAATGAGGAGCCAGTAGTGAGAAGGCAGTAGTCAGAAGGCAGTGTTCCCGAGTTTCCCCTTCGTGCCTTCGTGCCTCCGTGCCTCTTCCGTCCCTAACCCGAAACCTGAAGCCCGAAACCCGAAACTCCGACATCACCCCATCGCCCTCTTCCCAATATCCTTGCGAAAGTGCATCCCCACGAAGTGGATCTTGTCCATGGCCCGATAGGCGCGCATCTGCGCCTCAGCGATCGTGTCGCCCAGTGCAGTGACCGCTAGCACGCGGCCGCCGTCGGTTACTAGATTCTTGCCATCGAGGCGTGTGCCGGCCTGGAAGACTTTGACATCGCGCATGGCGTCGGCTTCGGTGATGCCGCTGATCGGGACGCCGCTTTGATATTTGCCTGGATATCCTCCGCTGGCGGCGACGACCGCCAGCGCGGGACGCGAATCCCATTTCAGCTCGATCTCATCGAGCTTGCCATCGACGACGGCGAGCATCACCTCCAGCAGATCGCTCCGCAGCCGCATCATGAGCGGCTGGGTTTCCGGATCGCCGAAGCGGCAATTGAACTCCAACACCTTGGGCCCCTGCTGCGTGAGCATGAGGCCCGCGTAGAGGATTCCCTTGTATTCGATTCCCTCGCGAATTAGGCCATCGACCGCGGGTACGAGAATGTCGCGCTCGATCTGCTCCATGATGGAATCGGTGACGATCGGCGTCGGCGAGTAGGCGCCCATGCCGCCGGTCATCGGGCCGGTGTCGCCGTCATCGACGGGCTTGTGATCCTGCGCGCTCTCCATGACATAAATGTTTCGTCGATCGATGAACGCGAGGATGGAGCATTCGGGGCCGCTGAGGAGTTCTTCGATAACGACGCGCGCGCCCGCGTCGCCGAAGGCCTTCTGCCGCATGATCTGATCGACGGCGGCGAGCGCGTCCTCCGTGCGATAGCAAACGGAAACGCCCTTCCCCTTGGCCAGGCCCGCCGCCTTGATCACCAGCGGCTCATCCCGCACCTGAATGTATTCCTGCGCCTGCTTCACATCCGTAAACGAACGCGCATCGGCGGTCGGAATCGATTGATGGCGCATCAATTCCTTGGCGAACCACTTATCTCCCTCAATGCGGGCGGCTTCCTTCACGGGCCCAAAAACCTTCACGCCCAGCGATTGAATATGATCGGCCAAGCCAGCCGCCAACGGGTCTTCAGGTCCGATGACGACGAACTCGATTTTGTTCTGCCGCACGAATTTCTCGACGGCGGCGAATTTCATCGGATCGATCTTCACATTTTCCGCGAACTGTGCCGTGCCGGGATTTCCCGGAGCCGCGTAGAGCGCGGTCACGCGTGGCGAATCCGCCAGCTTCCACGCAAGCGCATGCTCGCGACCGCCGTTGCCAATCAGCAATACTTTCATAACTGCATCAAAGGTCAGGAACTTCGCGCCCGGCGCACGACATTGCGCGCCTGACGTTCCTTTGCTTGATATGCGCAGCGTGGAAGGATTGCAACCGACGCGCGAACGGATTTTGTCGCGGATGCGACGGGGCGGCACGCCCCGACTCCGTCTCAGTGCGCAGGGTACGTGGTTTAAAATCCGTCCGATTGGATTTCGGCGGACGAAGGTGATATGATTCCCCTTTCGCCAGGGCGTAGCTCAGTTTGGTAGAGCACCAGCATGGGGTGCTGGGGGTCGCAGGTTCAAATCCTGTCGCCCTGATTTTTTCTTCGCTAATGCGAAGAAAAAATAAAGCGGGGGAGCAGTAGATCAGTTGAGCAGTAGAAATACGTAACTGCTCCCCTGCGTTCTACTGCTCGCCCGAGTTGGCCCGCCTCAAATTCACATACTCCCAAGCTCTGGGCCATTCGCGCGAGCCAGCCAGATCCTTCGGATTAGCTCAGCATGACGGCGTTTGAGAATCGCGGGTGTCTTCGCAGTCTCCCAAGTCTCAAGCCGTCCCATCGGCGGCGGCGATCTGATATCCCTTGCTGGCCAACGTCTGGCGGATTTGTGCTACATGCTCGTGATCGCGCGTTTCCATGATGACGGAGACGGCGACCTTTGCCACGTCGGCGGGGCCGAAGTTGCGGTCGTGGGATACTTCCTTGATGCTTGCGCCGGTAGCGGCGATCACGCTCAGCAGAGCCGCCAGCGAGCCGGGACGATCGGAGATCAGCACGACGGCGCGGCACAGCCGGCCGTCATTGGCCAAACCGCGCTCGATGATGCGGCTGATGAGCGTCACATCAATATTTCCGCCCGTCAGACAGAGAACGACCTTCTTTCCATCCAGCTTGATTGAGCGATTCATCGCCGCCGCCAAGGCAACAGCGCCGGCGCCTTCGACGACCGTTTTCTCCAGCTCCAGCAGCTTGAGAATCGCCGACGCGATCTGCACTTCATCGACCATCACCAACTCATCCATCGTTCGGCGAATCGGCTCGAAGCATTCATTTCCAAGCTCCGCGACGGCCAACCCATCGGCGAGCGAAGGCTTTGTGTCGATGCGCGTGGCCCGTCCGGCGGCCAGCGAAGCCTTGAGCGTGGGCGCGCTGGTTGATTCGACGCCGATCACGCGGGCATTGGGCTTCAGCGCCTTGATCGCGACGCCGACGCCGGCCAGCAGCCCCCCGCCGCCGACGGGCACGATGACGGCATCCAGATCAGGCACATCCGCCGCGATCTCCAGACCAAGCGTGCCCTGGCCGGCGATGATGTCCGGATCATCAAAGCCAGGCACAAAAAGTTTGCCGCTCTGCGCGGCCAGCGCCTGAGCGGCGTGGTAAGCATCGCTGAAGGATTCTCCTTCGAGGCGCACATCCGCGCCGAAGCCGCGGCAATTGCTCACCTTGATGATCGGCGCCCATTTGGGCATCAGAACGGTGACCGGAATCCCCAGCAACTTTCCGTGATAAGCAAGAGCCAGCGCATGATTTCCCGCCGAGGCCGCGACAACGCCGGCGGCACGCTGCGCCCCCGACAGCTGGAGCAACTTGTTGGCGGCGCCGCGCTCCTTGAAGGAGCCGGTCATCTGCAAATGATCGAACTTGCAATAGATCTCGCATCCGCAAAGCCGGCTCAGCGAAAGCGAATAAGGGCAGGGGCTGTGATAGATGACTTTGCCAATCCGCGCGGCGGCGGATTTGATGTCTTCGATCGTGATCATCGAGTGATTAGGGTATCCGGCCCGAGCGGGAACAGCACGTCGGCGGAACATCATGAGACCTTGGAGGGGTCAGTAGGCCCGCGGGCTTCTCTTCTCCCTCCCCCGGTACTCCGGGGAGGGCTGGGGAGGGGGTTGTGTCGAACGACGCCCGTGCGCAAACGGCCCCCTCCCTAATCCTCCCCCGGAGTACCGGGGGAGGGCACAAATGCTGACTCTGAGAAGAAGAGAAGTGGACAAATACTGCCTCCGTGGAAAACTTGTCGTTGGAAACACTGGCCCTTCGCGCGTGGGCAAAGGGCCATTACGATTCGTGTGTTCGCGCAAAGTCGTTCGTATCCATCGAAAACCCTCATCGCAAGGAGGATGTCATGGCTGATCGCGCTCGCAAGAAGGAGCTGAAGCGGCTGAAGCGCCGGGAAAAGGCGCGCCAGCTTCATAAGGCGCACAATGTTCCGCCGGTTCGGCAGGTCGCCATGAGCGGCGCGGCGCTGGAATGCTGGATCAATGCGAATTGGCGCGAGCAGGGAATCGCCAGCCTTCTTGTGCTCGGCCATGCCCGGGGCGGGAGCCACGTCTTTGCGGCGTTTCTGATCGACATCTGGTGCGTCGGATTGAAAGACGCCTACGGCCAGAACGGCGTTTCACGGCTGGATTTTGAGAAGGACATCCTCAAGCGCGCCAATGAAGCGATGCCAATGATTCGCTTCGATGCAACCAAGGCGCGCCAGCTCGTTGCCTCCTCGATGCGATTCTCGCGGCAGAACGGGTTTAAGCTGCCGGCGCATTACGATCGCTGGGCCGCGATCTTCGGCGATCTGGGCGATATTTCATCCGCCGATCTTTCATCCTTCGGCAGGGATGGAAAGCTTTTCTACATGGGCACGCGCGAGTTTCTCCAGCAGCGATTGATCGGCACTACGCCGGATGAGTTTCTGTCGCGCCCCGATTTGCAGTGGACGATGCCGCAGGGACGTCCAGATGAGTTTGCGGAGTATTTCGAGGAGGATGAAGACGAGTTTGATGATGAGGAGCTGGAAGCGCCGCACGAGCTCAGACAGTTCATCGAAGAGGCGACCGAGCGCGGGGCGGCTATCGTGCGTCAATGGTGCACGGACAACGGGCATGTTCCGCATCCACGTCTTGAAGAGGCGATGTTCATGTTTGTGTCCGCTCTGGCTGCAAGCAGCGCACCGGTACCGATAGAAGGCGTCCAGCGTACGGATGTATTTGAGAGTTTCGTTAAATTGGCTCTATCATTGCCAGACGTTGTAGATCGTGACACGCTGACTGAGGCCGTTAATCAAGTGGCGATGGCTGTTTCCCAGTTGCCGCCGGAAACATTGAAGGGAATCCTTCGCGAGCGCCCGGATGGAGGCGGAGAAAACCGGCGCATCTTCACGCCTTCAACCGTCGTGGATCCAGTGCATCACGCAGGCCATCACCAACAAGATTAAACGCGATCACCGCGATGAAGATGAAGAAGCCGGGCCACAACACCCACGGATGCTGATTCAGCTCGGTGATGTCCATCGCCTTTTGCAGCATGTTGCCCCACGAGGGCGTCGGCTCCATGATGCCAAGGCCCAGGATCGACAGGGCCGACTCGCCCAGAATGTACGCGGGGATGCGCAGCGTTGTCGCCACGATCACATATCCCATCGTGTTGGGAATCACATGGCGGCCGATGATGCGCGCGGGGCTTAAGCCGATCGCGCGGGCGGATTGGATGTAATCTTCTTTGCGGATTGAAAGCACCATGCCGCGGATGACGCGCGCGAAACTGGCCCAGCCGAGCAGCGACAGAATGAGGATGACGGCAAAGTACACCTGCACCGAATCCATGTTGGATGGAAAGACAAAGCGCAGCATCAGCAGCATGTAGAAGCTCGGCAGCAGCATGATCATTTCGCAGAGCCGCTGGAGCAGATCGTCGGTAAGCCCGCCGAAGTAGCCGCTGGCGCCGCCGATAGCCAGGCCGATCACCAGCACAAACGCCGCCCCCACCAGGCCGATGCTCATGCTCACCCGCGCGCCATAGCAGATGCGGCTGAAGATGTCGCGTCCCGAAAGATCAGAACCAAGCAGATAAATCCGCGAGTAATACGGATTGGCCGAATCGGTGGCGACAATCGGATCGACGCCAAACAGGCGGATGTTGGTGTTAAAAAGCCCCAGGAGCTTGTACGTTCCGCCGTGAACGAAGAATCGCAGATAGCAGCGGCGTGTCGTGTCGGTCTTGCGCACGAGGCGGAAATTCTCGTCAAAGTCCATCGTGGTCGGATAGACAAACGGCCGCCACGAGAACCCTGCCGCATCAGAAAAATGAATCGCCGTCGGCGGCGACCATTGCAGATCGCGCACTTCGTCTTCGTAATCATACGGCGCGATAAACCCGGCAAAAATCGCAACCAGATAAAGCACAATCAAAATGATCAACCCGGCCATGCCCGGCCTGTGGCGGCGAAAGTATCGCCAAGCCAACCGACTGGGGGATTCGATTTTCTCATTCGCCGGATGCGCCTGGATTACCGGAGATTTTGTCGTGAGAGTTGCGCTAGTCATAGCCCACCCTGGGATCGACCCACGCGAGCAAGATCTCGCCAACCAGATTTCCGAGCACGAGCAGAATGCTGCCGATGAGAAACAAGGACATAACCAGGAACTGATCCTTTGCTCGCAGTGCGTCGAGCAACAGCATCCCCATGCCCGGATAGTTCAGGACGATCTCCATCAATGCCGCCCCACCGAACAGCGCGGCAAAATCAAAGCCCAGCAGCGTGATGAGCGGATTGATCGCATTGCGCAAAGCGTGTTTGTAGACGACGCGATTTTCGCTCAATCCCTTGGCGCGGGCCGTTGTCACGTATTGCAGGCGAAGGGTTTCCAGCATGCTGCCGCGCATCACGCGCTGCAGGCCCGCCAGCGCGCCGAAAGTCAGCACCACGACCGGCACAATCAGATGACGGAAGTAATCCACGAATCGGTGCCATCGCGTGTATTGATCGTGGTCAAGGTCGGTCAGCCCGCCGGGCGGCAGCCACTGAACTTTCGAGGCAAAAAGCCAAAGCAGCACCAGCGCCAGAAAAAAGCTGGGCATGCTCATGCCGATGAATCCAATCAGGCTGACCACGCGATCGGGCAATCGATGCTGATAGACCGCCGCATAAATACCCAACGGGATGGCGATGAGCCACGTCACGAAAAGTGTGATGAAATTCAGTGAAAGCGTCGCGCCGAGCCGTGATTTGATGACCGTCCGCACCGGCTGGTTGTAAGTGATGCTCTGCCCAAGATCGCCGTGCAAAAGTCCGCCAAGCCAGTGCAGATATTGACTGGACGGCGATCGATCCAAGCCGAACATACGCCGTTGCGCATCAATGTAGGCCTGGCTCAAGCGCGGATCATCAAGTGCCGTCGCCCCCACCTCGCCCGGCGAGGCGCGCAGCAGCGCGAAGCAGCGCGAAGCAGAGCACCGACGCCATAAAGATCAGTATCACACCGAAGATGAGCCGCCGAACGATGTATTGGGTCATCGCGCTGAGTCCAGGATGAAAATCTCCTGGAGATTGTTGGTTGGAGCGTAGCGATTGGGATAGGCCGGCGGAAAAAAATTCCCGAACTTGTGCCGCACCGCCATCAGCCGCTCAGGGATGGCGGTAAAAACCATCGGCTGCTCGCGCACCATGATGTCCACCCACTCCCGATACAGTTGCTTGCGCTTCGCGCGATCCATTTCCTGAATGGCCAGATCGAATACCTCGTCGGTCCGCTTTTCCCAGGCAAAGCTGGGCGTCTTCTCATTAGGCCACCAGAGATGCAGGCGGGCATCGCTCTTGTAGATGTTGGCTCCCCAGTGTGGATCGCCGCTGTCGGTCAGCCCGAACACCAGGCACTCCCAGTCGAAGTTGTTGTCCAGCTTGTCCACCAGAAGATTGAACTCCAGAACGAGCTTGTTGACGTCCATGCCAAGCTTCGAGAGATCGGTGCGGATGAAATCGGTCATCTCTTCGCGGATGGTGTTGCCGGCGTTGGTGTTGATCGTGAAGGAAAGTTTATGCCCCTGAGGATCGACCAATATCCCGCCGGGGCCTGATCTGAAGCCCATCTCCGCCAGCAGCGCCTTGGCTTTCTGTTGATCGAATGGATAGGGCTGAATGTCGGGATAGGTGAACTTGCTTCCATCAGGCAGCGTGTAAGGCGCGGCCTGTTTGTAGCCAATGCCTCGAAGAACGTTGCGCACGAGGGCATTGCGATCGATGCCGTAGGAAATCGCCTGGCGAAACCGCGGATCGCGGAACCAATTCACCTTGTAATCCGGGATCTTCCCCGCCTTGGCGGCGTCAAGATTCATATTGAAGCAAATGAACTCCGTAACGGGATACGGCCCTAGCTGATAAATATCGAAGTTTCCTTCCTTCTGCTTTGGGCGCAATTCGCCAACATCCTTGCCGGAGCTCAGGGGATACAAATCGATTTCCTTTTGCTCGAACATCAGCAGCATCGAATTGAGGTTTTGCGTGATGCGCGTCGTGATGCTATCCAGGTAAGGCAGGCTTTGGCCGGCGGCGTCCTTCTGCCAGAAATACGGATTGCGCTTGAGGGTGATGCTGTGGCCACGATCATACTTATCGAGCATGAACGGGCCGGTGCCGACGATATCCTGGGAAGTGGCGTCGGCTCCCATGGCGCTACCGAACTTTCCCGCCTCCACCATCGGCGCGTATTTGGCGCGGCTGATGATGATCTCCTCGGACATGATCTCATCCCAGATCGCGACCCGCACCGGCAGCGTGAACTTCACGGTGTAATCGTCAATCTGCTCAACCTTCACCTGCTTGCCGCCAAACGTGCAGATATCGCGCATCGAGCAGGGCCAGCGCGGATCGGATCCTTGCGGGCGATGCAGATCGTAAACGCCATCGTTCCAGGTGAAGAGCACATCAGCGGCTGAGAATGGAGTCCCATCATTGAACTTCACATCCTTGCGCAGGTGGAAGGTGTAGATCAAACCATCGTCTGAAACTTCCCATTTCTCGGCCAGTTGCGGCTTGATCTGGGCTGTATACATGTCCACGCGCGTAACGCCCTGGAACATGCGAACGGCGTAATCAGACGTGCTGGTTTCGCCGGACGTGACGGGGTTGAAGCTTTTGGGCTCGCCGAGATTCGCGGTAATCATGCGCCCGCCTGGCTTGCCAACAACTGGCTTGTATTGTTCGGCAGTGGTGTACGGAATCCCGATCTTCGGCGGTCCCTGATTGGCCGGCTGTGCGCGTGCGCTCAAGCAAACCCCCAAAGCAACACAGGCCGCCGCGAAAATACGTCGTGTGGTCATAAGTTGACGACGATTGTTCTCGACGGCAGGCGATCGATCAAGAGTGAGGCCGCAAATGATCCCGGATGCGGGCCCCTTTGTGGCATGGGCGTCTCGCCCATGGCTTGCGAGAGCAAGCGTCGGCCAAGTGGCGTGGGCATTCTGCCCATGGCTTGTTGTACTCAACCAGCGACGGCCAAGTGGCATGGGTTTCCAACCCATGGTCTTGCGGTACTCCGCAAGCGTCGGCCGTACTCGGACGACATCAGCAAGAGCGCAGCGTTCTTCTCATGTGCTACGGACGATCACCGCACTCTGCCTGATATCTGCCGTACCGATGCTCGTGAGTACACGAGCACCATGGGCGGGACGCCCATGCCACGCATGTCAGGGCACCCTATCTCGGCAGCTCAAACGCCGCCGCTTCCTGGCCGTTTCTTACATAGAGGCGTCCGCCGGCGATTGCGGGGTGGTTCCAGGTTTTGCCGCTGATCGCCTGAAATTGGGCGATTTCTTCAGAGGCCTTTGGAGTGGCGCGAAGGAGGATCGCCTGGCCTTCTTCGCCGATCACCAGCAGGAGTTTTTGATCGGCTAGCAGGACAACCTGGCCGTGGCCGTAATGGCCGCCGCGCCACATGCGCTTGCCGTCGCGGATGTCGATGCAACTGAAAACGGCGCCGTCGAAGCCGTAGGCGTAGCCGTCCTGAATGACGTAATCGTCGAAGGACGGCTTAAGTTGGCGCGACACCCAGGCTTGCTTGGCCGACCAGGAATTGTTGTTCGAAGCGACATCGATTTCGGCCGTCCCCAAATCCGTTTCGGATGAAATCAACACCTGCGTCGGCGAAATCACGTGCGGCTGAATCGAGCGCGGCATACCGGTACCCACGACGTCGTGCGTCCACAAAACGCGCCCGCCGACCGCATCGACGCCGACCAATCCCGCATCGCTCAGAAACAGCGCCTGCTCCTGGCCATTCAAAATCGCCGGCTGCGCGGACGTATAACTCTGCGTGCCGGAGACAACGTTCCACGCGAGTTTGCCTGTGTCGGCGTGATAAGCGAGCAGGCCCTTGGCGCCGCCGACGTAGACAATCACCATCCCATTCTGAATCAGCGGCGAGCTTGCGAATCCCCACATCGGCGGCGCAACGCCCGAATCAGTCGCGATATTTTTCGTCCAAATGCGGGCGCCGTTGGTCGCGTCCAGGCAATTCAGGACGCCGGTGGCGCCAAGCGAATAAATCTTCCCGTCAGAAAAAGTCGGCGTCGCGCGCGGTCCGGGGCCCGACATGCTTTCATCAAAGCGCCCCGCATCTTCGCAGATCCAAATGACGCTGCCCGTTGCCGCATCGCGACAAACAACAACCTCGCTACCCCCCTGCTGCTCGTGGGTGAACAAACGCCCGCCTACTACAATCGGCGAAGACCATCCCGGCCCCGCCTGCTGACGCCACAGCAGCTTCGGTGGATGTGCCGCCCAATCGGTGGCGATCTGCAAGCCGTGCACAGATCCATCGCGCAGCGGCCCGCGGAAACCAGGCCAATCATCCGGGCGGAGAACCACCGGGCCGAGATTTGATGGATTGATGACCGCGGATTGCCCCAGCGAAGCCGTCTTGTAGCCGGCGAGCCAAATGCGTTCGGTCGCGGGCCCCCAGCGCCAGCGCAGGTCGGCGTGTTGCTCGCCGTCCAGGCCCGCCATCTTGAACAGCTCGAAGCTGCCGCAAGTGATCGCCAAAATCGCGATCAAGCCGCCGGTGCGAATCCCCGGCGAGCGATTTCGCGCCGCCCCCCACCAGATCGTCCACGTCGTGAGAACGAACGGCATCGCGAGGATCACCCACATCATGCCGCGCATCGACACATCAGCCGACGCCTGGCCGACGAAGCAGAGAAGGACGACCGCGACCAAAACGAGCAGTCTCTCCTTGATCGACGTGCGCCGGCTGATCAGCCACCAGCCAAGAAACAGCGCCATCCCAGCGAGGAGGGAGAGAAAGGTTGTGATGAAGTGGTGGAACGTCGTGAGATCGACGAGGCGCGCGTAGAGTCGCATCCCCCACAACAGCGCGACGATCGCGACTGCCGGCCAGATGCGCGGCGGCTTCATTGCGGGCGTCCTTTGCTCTCCCGGATTTCGATACTCCAGCGGCTCGGTCGTTTGCGCTTGAGGGATTGTCTGGTTTTCATCAGCCATGATCGAACCTCCCGATGTATAGGTCGATGGTCTGCCAAGTATAGATCGCCGCGGGTTAGTCGTCTTGGCGGCGATTTGATTTCAGATTCTTCAAAGCCCTGTTGCTGTCAACACCGGCTCATCGGCCTCCCATTCCAGGCCGCCGGGTAGGTCGTCGGCAGAATATTCCAGATGAATGACGCGCCGATGGGCGGGATTCGTAGCAGCGCTGGAGGCATGCAGCAATAGCGGGCGGATGAGCAGCGCGCCGCCGCGCGAGACTTCGCACATTCGCGGTTTGTGATTGCTGCGCCACTGCGCGATCTGCGCCGGCGTCAATACGCCATGCTCATGCGATCCAGGAATCACCAGCAGCGGGCCATTGTCGACCAGACAATCGTCCAGATGCAATCGAATTGTCAACATGTTTTGCAGAATTTGCGCGGGCGGCTGCACATGTTGGATGCCCTGCTTCACCGACCACGGACCAAAGCCAGGTTGCTCGACGCGCTTCTTTACAGCGATCGATAGATCCTGATGCCAGGCAACTTTCCAATTGGCGTTGGGAGTCTTATCGAAAAATAAGCCGCGCACTGGCCGAGCTGCCGGACCAAGTAGAGGCTCAACTAAACCTCGAATTGAAGATGACTGCGCGAGCGCGTAAACGGCTCGAACGTCCCGCAGGAGATTTCGCCGGGCATGAAGATCGGTCTGCTTTCCCGAGTCATCCAGAGCCGCGATAATTTCGGCCGCGACGTCCGAACTGAGGACGCCTTCGACGACCGCAAATCCGTCTCGGCCGATCGACGCATTAATATTCATCATCGGACTATAGGCTTGCCAGCCGGCAATCCATCGCGCGTGCATGAGAGTGTCGGCGAGGTGCGTTGTCCCTCCTCCGGTACTCCGGGGGAGGGTTAGGGAGGGGGTTTTTGCGAACGGCGCTTCTTCAGCACAACCCCCTCCCCAGCCCTCCCCCGGAGTACGGGGGGAGGGAGAAAAGAAGTTGGCTCCAGCGTCATGCGCCTGTCGAGCAACCCGAGATGAATCGCCAAATCGCATCCGCCGCGCCGACTCCTATAATCCTGCATATGACGGCGACGGCATCATCGCTTCCAAAATCCGGATCCTCCACGCTGGACGTGGCGGGGATGAACTGCGCGAGCTGCGTTTCACACGTCGAAACCGCGGCGCGGCGAGTGGCCGGCGTTGAAGATTGCCGCGTCAATCTGGCGACGGGACGGGCGGCTGTCCGATTTGATCCGGCGCGGACGGCCCCGGATGCCGTCGCTCGCGCGATTACTGATTCAGGATATCCGGCGACTATTCATGACGGGCATGGTGCCGCTGAATCCGCGGATGCGCAACGTCACCGAGATGAATCGCACGCGTGGGCATGGCGGGCGCTGGTCGGCGTTTTGCTTTGGCTGCCGATCGAGACGATGCATTGGATCGGTGCGATCACCGCGCCGGCGCATCATGCGATGGCTGCGCAGAGCATGCCGATCGGGTGGGCGGCGTTTATTACCGGTACGCTCGCGATCGTGCTCGTTGGCAGCCGCTTTTATGCCAGCGCGTGGAAGGCGCTTCGTCATGCCACCACCAACATGGACACGCTGATTTCCATCGGCGCGAGCGTGGCCTATGGGTATAGCCTGGTTTATTTCCTGGGCGGGCTGGCGGGAGTTTGGTCGCCACCGGCTTCTAATGATCTGTATTTCATGGAAGCTTCGGGATTGCTCGCGCTGATCAGCATGGGGCATTGGCTCGAAGCCCGCGCGCGAAAGTCAGCCGGAGACGCGATCGGCCAACTGCTGGAATTGGCCCCCTCCATCGCTTTGCGGCTTCGCGATACAACCAACGCCTCCGCCGAAGTGGACCAAGTCCCCGTTCGCGAGCTTGAAGTCGGCGATCGCATCCTCATCCGTCCCGGCGATAAAGTTGCCGCTGATGGCGTCGTGATCGACGGGTGCTCCAATGTCGATGAATCGATGATCACCGGCGAGCCGATCCCCGCGCCGCGCGGCATCGGGGACAACCTGATCGGCGGCACCGTCAATCAGGATGGCCGCCTGATCGTCCGCGTCACGCGCGTCGGCAGCGAGACAGCATTGGCCCAGATCGTCAAGCTCGTCGAGAACGCGCAGACCACCAAGCCGCCGGTACAGCGGCTGGCCGATCGCGTGTCGGCGGTGTTTGTGCCGACCGTTTTGGTGATCGCGCTCATCACGGGAATCGCCTGGTACATCTTTGGATCGCGAGCCGGATGGTCGGCGGCGCATGTCTGGAGCGGAGTCGCGCAGGCGGTTTGCAGCGTGCTGATTATCGCCTGCCCGTGCGCGCTGGGCTTGGCCGTTCCGGCGGCCGTGATGGTGGGCACCGGCCTTGGGGCGCGTCATGGCATTCTCATTCGCGATATCGACGCGATCCAGAAGGCGGAGAACGTCGAGATGGTGGTGCTGGACAAAACCGGCACCGTGACGCGCGGACAGCCGACCGTGTCGAAGATTGTTCTCGAGAACGGCTCAACCGAAGACGAGGTTCTGCGCCTTGCCGCCAGCGCGGAGCTTTTCAGCAGTCATCCGCTCGCGAAGGCGATCGTCGCCGCGGCTCGGCAGCGGAAACTGCAGATTCCAGAGCCATCGGGATTTGAGAACGATGCCGGGTTCGGAGTGGTGGCAACTGTCGATGGCGCTACGATTCTTGCCGGAAATCCTGAATTGCTCATCAAGCATGGCGGTGCATCCCAACACGCGCCTGCATCGAATGACTCCGCGCAAACGGAAGTTGTGATCGCGCGACGAACCATTGATAGCCCTCTGACGACGCTCGGCACGATCATCATCGCCGACCAGATCAAGGCGGACTCGCAGCGCGCCATCGAATCGCTGCATGGAATGGGCCTGAAGACGATGCTGCTCACCGGCGATCGCCAAAGCGCCGCCGAAACGGTCGCGCGCGAAGTCGGGATCAGGCAGGTCCGCGCGCAGGTCAAGCCGCATGAGAAAGCCGCCGTGATTGAAGCGCTTCAGGGCCGAACAGCTGAAATCTCAAATCTCAAATCTCAAATCTCAAATCCCAAATTTGAAATCTCAAATTTCAAATCAGGAACCTCAACCTCGCGCATCGCCATGGTCGGCGACGGCATCAACGACGCCCCCGCCCTCGCCACCGCCGACTTGGGCATCGCCATCGGCGGCGGATCAGACATAGCCAAGGAGGCCGGCGATATCGTGCTGGTGAGCGGCAGCCTGGCCGGCGTGCCTGCCGCCATTCGGCTTTCGCGGGCAACCATGTCCAAGATCCGCCAGAATCTTTTCCTGGCATTTATTTACAATATTTTGGCAATTCCGATCGCGGCCGGAGTTTTGTACCCTGCCTTCGGATTAAGGCTCAGCCCCTTGATCGCCGCCGGCGCGATGGCGCTGTCGGACATCAGCGTGATTGGTAATGCGCTGCTGCTTCGCCGCACGAAACTCGACTAATGCCGGCACTCTGGGTCTGCCCGCCGGCGCGGGTGAATGGTGCTCAAATCATTCGATTCACTTTTACTCTTGACGCAATCCAAACCCGTCGTTACAACGCCGCCACTTTGTCGGCGGATGGATGAATGGGCCGCCGCGACGGCTTGGCGGTATCCGCCATAACAACAGGGAAGCGCTATGAAGACGGCAGTCTCTTTGGACGGATCAGCAGTTCTCCCGGAATGGCTCCTCGAACAAGTCGGCGATGTGCAACCCGCCGAGCCGGCGCTGCTCGATAATCTTCTCAATCCGACGGACGATGAGGATCAATCCACGCGCCCCTCCGCCGCCAAGAAAAAGCCGCGCGGCGCGGAAGAGGAAGAGGAGGCCGGCGAAGAGGAAGACGATGCCGCCGACGAGGAGGAAGACGAAGAGGATGAGGAGGAGGAAGAGGACGCCGAGGAAGACGAAGAGGTCGACGATGAGGATGCCGACGAGGACGAGGAAGACGAAGACGACGAGGATGATGACGAAGACGAGGATGAAGACGACGAGGACTTCGACAATCCCGATGAGGACGACGACTACGATGAGGACGATGACGACGAGGATTTCGACGAGGATGAATGACCGTCGCGGCCCCGCTGCTTATCCTGGGCCTCGTCGCGGCGCTAGCGTACTCGTACTGGCGCTTTAGGGGCGATTTTCAAATCAACCTGTCCAGGGGCGCCGTCCGCTTTCGCGGGAAATTCCCAGCGCATCGCAAAGCGGATACGGCTAATTTTCTGTTACACGACTTGGCGCTCACCGGCCGTGTGCGGATCATCGGAACCTGGACCCATCGCCACATTTTGCGCATCGACGTTCAGGGGGCTCCGCAATTTCAGCAGAGAATTCGGAACTTTCTGAAGTCCACACTCGGCGGCTGAAGAAATGGCAATTAATTGAGGTCCGGCAAAGGTAGACCGTCATGCTGAGACTCAGCCGGACGATTGGCTTGAGTCTTGCGCCAATTCAAAATCAGCCGACCGATCGTCGGCAAAAAAAACCGGAGAGCCAGGATTGAGATGCTCGCTCAGCAGATCGCCATCAACATCCAGTTGCCCGTTGGGCGGCCAACTCACTTCTATGGCCGCCGGAGCGGTCGGCGCTGAAATCATCTTGGGCGAATGAAAAATCCAAATCCGATCGGCCAGATTCTGCTCGATGAAACTTCGGGCAAGCGTCGGCCCAGGCTCGACGAGCAAATGAGTCACGCCAAGTCCGGCCAGATGCTTTAATGCTTGACTAATATCCAGTCTCCCCGGAGTCTGCGTGGAAACTGGCTGAATCCCAACGCCCAGCGCCGCCAGTGGCGTTCTTGTTCCTGAATAGTCGGCTGCTTCCTTGGAGCAATAGATAATCACGCGGCTGTCTCGCGCGGATTGGGCGAGATGACTATCGACAGACAGTCGCAGGTCGGAATCGAGGACCGCTCGAATCAGTGGCCGCGCTGTTTTTACTCCGCGCGCGGTCAGGCGCGGATTATCGTTCGATGCGGTGCCGATGCCGATCATCACCGCATCGCAACGGGCGCGCAATTGATGTACGAGCTTTTGCGAAGCCGCGTTGCTGATTGCGATCTGTCGGCCGCCGGCGCCGGCGACTTTTCCATCGGCCGACTGCGCCCACTTCAGCGTCACGTATGGGCGGTGAAATTTCATCGTCGCGATGAACGGCGCGATCAGCTGGCGGCAATGCGGGTCGTCGGCATCGATCGTCTCGATTCCCGCCTCGCGGAGTTGTGCGATCCCTCGCCCGCTCACTGCAGGATTGGGATCAACACAGCCCACGACGACGCGCGCCAATTTCGCGGCAATGAGCCGCGGCACGCAGGGCGGTGTCTTTTTATTGGTGTGGCAACAGGGTTCGAGCGTAACGTACACGGTTGCCCCCTCGGGAGATTCCGTGCAGGATTCCAGTGCTATTGGCTCGGCATGAGATTCGCCAACCTTCCGGTGATATCCCTGGCCGATGACCTGGCCATTCTTCACGATGATGCAGCCGACCATCGGGTTGGGCTCGACTCCGCCGCGGCCGTTCATGGCCAGGCGTATGGCGCGGCGAAGGAATTCCCGATCGGCGTCGGTCATGTCGAAGCGGGTTCCTTGGGTTCGTTGTTACGAGCTTTGGCTGGAGGATGGAGGAAACTGTAGAGGATCATCGCGGCCACGCCGGTGCAGAGCAGCGTGTCGGCCACGTTAAATATCCAGGGGAAATAGCCCCACTTCGGCAGCGCATAGATCATGTCGCGCACGTAGCCGAGTGTCATGCGGTCATAAAGATTTCCAAGCACGCCGGCCACCAGCATGCCCAGAACGATCTGGTAAATCCGCTGGCGTCCGCTGGTGGCAAAGAGATAGACCACAAACGCGTGCCGCCACCCCTGGCCCAGCCCGAAGACCGCGCCGTAATTTGATGTCACGCGAAAGTGAATCCAGTTTTGAATGAAGACGAACTCGCGCGACTCGGGGCGATAGTGGCCCTGCGAATCGATGACGCCGGAGGTCGTGAGCCTGGCGAAGGCGTAAATCTTGGTGATCTGATCGACCGCCAGCCCGATGACCGCCGTCAGCACAAATCTCATCCAGGCGGCGGGTGAACGCAAAGCTGCCAGCGAATCAGTCATGGGAGCTATAGGATATGGTGCCAGTGGTCAGTTGTCAGTTGTCAGTGGGGAAAATCGCGGAAGCAAATCATTATCTCATGGCCACCGGCGGTATGAGCTTAATTCAGAGATCGTGTTCAGAGAACGCCGCCGGGGCGGCCGGCGCGCTCGAGCTTTCTGGCGTATTCGATCGAGTAGCGGGCCCAGGGTTGATATTCCAATCGCTCGCGGTTGATCGGCTTACCGGTGCCTTCGCAAATGCCGTAGGTTCCGCCCTGGATTTTGACTAGGGCCGCGTTGATCTCGCGGAGCACCTGGCGATCCTTCTCGACGAGGCCGAGCGTGAATTCCTGCTCGTAGTTGTCGGTGCCCATGTCGGCCATGTGGATGGGCAGATTAGAGAGATTGCTTCCTCCGCCGCTGTGAAGGGCTTCATGTTCCATCGAGCGCAGGTCGCCGAGCAATTCGCGGCGTTTGGCGAGAAGCTGCTCGCGAAAATGATCCAGTTCGCGCGCGTTGAAGCCGGCGGCGTTTTTGCGGGGCTTGCCGTTCGCGGGAGTTACGATCATCGGCGGCGGCGACTTCATTGATGGCGCTGATTTGGCGGCCGACGGGGACTTCATCGCCGGCCGCGCTACCGCCGCGGATTTAGATTCTTTTGCTTTGGTTGTCTTGCTAATGGTGTCGCGAGGAGCTGACTTAGCCGGGGATTTGGCGGCCGCGGTTTTGGCCATCGGCTTGCGCGTCATGGCGACCGCCGCTTTGGCGCGGCCGTTCGATTTCTTTGCTGTGGGCGTGCTCTTCTTTGCTGGCTTTGAAGCCCGCTGAGCTTTGGATTTCCCCCCGGCGGGCTTCTTCATCAATGACTTGGGCACGTTAAACCCTCGCTCCTCTGGACCGCCGCGCCTTATCGAAATCCCTGCACGGCGCACCAATCGAACACAGGTGCTGAAAAGATCATCAACTATAACAAACGACCAACTCACCCGTCAACCCGGCGGGTTGACACCCCGGGGCGGGGGCTTACAGTTCCGCCGATCAGTTTTGGACCGTTCATGGATCGTTGAAGGGCTTGTGGCCTTGGTCCGATAACCTGCGTTCAGACGCGAGTTTCAAGCGAGAATCCGATGAAAATCAGCCTTGAATGGCTTGGGGATTTCCTGCCGGGACAGCCCCCCGCGCCCGAGGCTGCCGGCGAGGCGCTCACGCACGGCGGGCTTCCGGTCGAAAACATCGAGCGGCCCGATAACGATGCCGTTTTGGATGTCGAAGTCACCAGCAATCGCGGCGATTGCCTCTCGCATGTCGGCGTCGCCCGCGAGTTATCGGCGCTGCTGCTGCGGCCTTTCAAGGAGCCGCCGGCTGTGGCGCTCAAGCCCTCCGCCAACTCATCCGCCACCTCCGTTTCAATCGAAGCACCGCAGCTTTGTCCGCATTACATCGCGCGGGTCATCCGCAATGTTCGGATCGGCCCAAGCCCCGATTGGATGCGCCGGCGGCTCGAAGCGATCGGCTTACGGCCGATCAATAACGTTGTCGATGTCACCAACTATGTGATGTTCGAGCTCGGTCAGCCGCTTCATGCATTTGATTTTGACAAGCTGGAAGGTCGGCGGATCCTCGTCCGCCGAGCCAGGGAAGGCGAGAAGATTACCGCGATCGACGGCCGCCAGCGCGCGCTTTCGGGAGATATGCTGGTGATCGCCGATGCGGCGCGGGCGGTGGCGGTTGCCGGGGTCATGGGTGGGCTCGATTCCGAAGTCAGCAATTCGACTGTCAACATCCTGCTCGAATCCGCCCGATTCGATCCGCTCTCGATCCGCAAAACATCTCGTGCGCTGGCGCTCAAGAGCGACAGCTCTTATCGTTTTGAGCGCGGGATCGATCCCCTTCTGCCCGAGCGCGCAAGCCTGCGAGCCGCGCAGCTGATTCTCGAAACGGCTGGCGGAGAATTGGTCGGCGAAGCCAGCGCTGGAGAATCCGGTTTCAAAGCGCCAAAGGTTTTGTCGTTGCGCCTGGCCCACATGAATCAGATATTGGGCGTGACATTTCCGCCGCAAACCGCGGTCGATGCGCTGGCGCGGCTCGGTCTGTCGCCCGTCCTTAGAGAAGACCGGATCGACGTTACCGTTCCCACCTTTCGGCTTGATCTGAACATCGAAGTCGATCTGATCGAAGAAGTCGCGCGCATCGTCGGCTATGAACAGATTCCCGTCCGCAGCGAGATATCGATCCGTCTGACGCCGCCGGATCCGGCATCGCGCGTGATGGACTTGATCCGCAGCACGCTGGCGGCGGCGGGGTATTTCGAGTCGGTCACGTTCAGCTTTGTCAGCGATGCACTGGCAATCGATTTTCTTCCCGCCAGCGATGTCCACGCGGCAACGCCGCTCATGCGCGTTGACGCCGCTGTGCGCAAGGCCGATGCGCAGCTTCGCCCGAGCCTGCTGCCGGGCTTGCTCGAATCGGTGCGGCACAATCACAGCGTCGGCACATCTGATGCGCACCTGTTCGAAACTGGCGCGACATTCTGGATCGACGCCGCCTGCAAATCGCACGAAGCCCGCCGGCTTGCATTGGTCGGCGGTTCTGAGTTGCGCGAGCTGCGCGGCGCGCTCGAATCGCTGCTGGCGAAGCTCGATGCCAACCGCGCACTGGTCGTGACGCCGGCCCAGCGTCCCGGCTTCGGCAAATCCGCCGGCGGGCAGATCGAATGGGGCGGCAAGCCGATCGGCTTCATGGGCAAAATTGATCGCGCTGTCGCCGAGAAGCTGGGGCTTCGCGATATTCCCGCCGCCGCGGAACTCGATCTGGAGCCATTGCTGGCCGGCGCGCAGCTCGTTCCGCAGCTCAAGCCGCTGGCGCGCTTCCCCGCGGTGCGGCGGGATCTTTCGCTGGTCGCTCCGCAAACATTGCAATACCAGCAGATCCAATCGATGGTCAATCAGCTTGCGCTCCCCTGGCTGGAAGGCGTCGAATACGTCACAACCTACCGCGGCAAGCCATTGGAGGCAGGCCAAAAGAGCGTCACGATCTCACTGGTCTTCCGATCGCCCGCCGAGACCCTCCAAAGCGCGCAGGTGGATGAATCAGTCGCGAAAGTCGTCGATGCCGCACAGAAGCAGGGATGGAAGCAGAGGGTGTGAGGGCGGGAATTTGTGGATGGAGGATAGCGGTGCTCGTTTAGAACCCTCTCCCCTGTACTCAGGGGAGAGGGCAGGGTGAGGGGACGTGGCACGGGCGTCCCGCCCATGATTTTTCACCACGGAGGCACGGAGACACGGAGACACGCTCGAAATTCCAGGCGCGAGTCGGCAATGGCGCGTTCTAGTTTTAATTCATTCTGTTCATTCTGTTTTGATTTCTCTTCTTTCCGCTGTGTATTGCTTGATTTGCAATGCAGCGCTCGAATTCCGAGCGCGCCTCCGTGTCTCCGTGCCTCCGTGGTGAAAAACACGGGCGGGACGCCCAATGCCGGCAACTTTAGATTGTTTATAACTCCGCGCCGCCGCGCGATTTACAACGTTCGCGCAAAACGCGGCCTCCTGTCAAAATGGTGTTGCTTTAACGCACCACTCAACAAGGAGGCCACGGA
>DATBDZ010000417.1:0-13832 GCA_036276235.1 Humisphaera sp.
TCTCCCCTGAGTACAGGGGAGAGGGGTTCTCAGCCAGCATCTCGCTCCAGAATCACCTGCCCGGTTTCTGACGCCGAGGCTTGCCAGCCCGTCGGCACGTAGCATGTCGCCTCCGAATCGATCAGCAAAAGCGGCCCGTTCATCGGCCCCTTCGCGCGCAGGCCGGCGCGCGTCATAACACGAGCGGAAGTTTCACTTCCGCGAGAGTCGATTAATTTCGTCATTTGGTCCGCGCCCGCATCCTTTGCCTGCTCAAGCTCCGGCAATCGAATCTCCGCTTGCCGTCCAATTCGCCGCACGCGCAACGTCACAATCTCGATCGGCCGATCCACCGGCGCTTTGCCATACAGCGTTTCGTATTCCTTCAGGAAGCTCGCCTTGATTTGTTCGTTGGACGGGCTCTGCGCCCGAACTTTTACTTCATGCGATTGCCCTCGAAAGCGGACATCGGCGTATGCCTCGACGGCCGCAGTTTGCTCGTATGGGATGGCGCCGATCGTCTCCATCGAGACCGCGCCGAATTCCGCCGCCAGGCGCGCATCGTCCAGTTGCTCGCCCAGATGCACCACGGTCTTTGACGCATCCGCGACCGGCGGCGCGACGACCATTCCCAGCGCGCTAAGGACACCACAATAAGGTGGAATGAGAACGCGGCCGATCTCCAGTGCCGAGGCGAGCGCGCAGGCGTGCAGCCCTCCTGCGCCGCCGAAGCTGACCAGCGTGAATCGCCGCGGGTCATGTCCGCGGCGGCTGGTGACGGCGCGGATCGCGTGCTCCATGTTCGCCTCGGCGACGCGAATAATTCCCACGGCGGTTTCCGTGATTGTCTTGCCCATCGCGCGGGCGAGCTTGTCGAGGGCTGCTCGCGCCAGATCGATATCGACGCGCATCGCGCCGCCGAGAAATCGGTCGGGCAGGATGCGGCCAAGCACCAGATTGGCATCGGTAACCGTCGGCTCGGTGCCTCCCCGCCCATAGCAGGCCGGCCCCGGCACCGCGCCCGCCGAGCGCGGCCCGACGCGCAGCGCGCCGCCGGCGTCGAGCTGCGCCAGCGATCCGCCGCCCGCGCCGACAGTATGAATATCAAACATCGGCAGCGCGATCGGCAAGCCGTCGATCGTCGAGGAAGTCGTCCATTGCGGCCGGCCCTCGAGCACGGTGGCGACATCGGTGCTGGTGCCGCCCATGTCGTAGGTGATGATGTCGGCGAAGCCCGCCTGCCCGGCGACGAAAGCAGCGCCCAAAACTCCACCCGCGGGGCCGGAGAGCACAAGCCGCGCCGCGGATTTGCCGGCTTGCGCGACGGAGAGCGTGCCGCCGGAGGAGTGCATGATTCGTAATGACGCTCTGCTCGCGAGGCCGGAGGAATACGAGGATAGAGGATCGAGGATGGAGGATGGCGCGGGAGAATCTGAATACGAGGATTGAGGATGGAGAATAGAGGATGGCGCGTCGGGTGCGTCTTCGTCCATCCTCAATCCTCTATCGTCCATCCTCGTTATCTCCGCTTGCCCCAGTCCCCGGCCAAGCTTATCCAGATACGACTCCACCGTCGGCCGCAGGCTTGCGTTGATGACCGTCGTGCTGGCGCGTTCGTACTCGCGGAATTCAGGGAGCACATCGCAGCTCAGGCTCACGCTTAGGCCGGCCGCTTCGCAACGCGCGCCGATCAGCTTTTCGTGCGCCGGATTAACGAAGCTAAAGAGCAGACAGACAGCGACATGGCGCAGGCCTTTGGCGATGATCTCTTTGACGAGCCGATCGACTTCGTTCGGATCGAGCGGCTCGACGATTTCACCCGCCGCGCTGATTCGCTCGCGAACGGTGAACCAATTCTGTTCATCCGTGAGCGGCTGCGGCCGCTGCACGCGCAGTGCATAAAGATCCGGTCTATTCTGGCGGCCGATCAGCAGCATGTCGCGAAAGCCTTGCGTCGTGATAAACGCGGCCGGCTCCCCAGCGCGCTGCAGAAGCGCGTTGGTGGCAACGGTTGACCCATGTACGATATTCGCCGCAGCCCCGCCGGTTGCCTTGCCGACGGCTTCGATGACGGCGCGGTGAAAATCAGGGGGAGAGGAGGAGATCTTTACGATCTTCAGTGAGCCGTCGTTTGGGTCATAGCAGACCAGATCGGTGAAGGTCCCGCCGACATCAACGCCGATTTGTAGCGGCATCTCCTGTTCCCTCCTCCGGTACTCTACCGTGCCACCACGCGGTCGGATTCGGACGGCTCCGCATCCGCTTGTTCCGGCTCGATCGCAACCCGCGCCACTCTGCTGCCGATGCGGCAGAAGATCTCGTACGGTAGCGTCTCCGCCAACTGCGCCAGGCGATAAACGCTCGCGGGCGAGAGCGGGTCGCTGTCAAGCAGCGTCACCTGATCGCCGACGATGGCGTGCGGATGCGCAGTGAGATCGATCGTCAGCAAATCCATGCTGACACGGCCGACGACCGGGGCCGGCTTGCCCACCAGCGTCACCACCGCGCGATTCGAGAACGCTCTGAAATAACCGTCGGCATAGCCAATCGGCACCAGCCCGATGCGGCTATCCCGCTGCGCTTTCCAAGTCTGCCCGTAGCCGATGCCGGTGCCCTGCGGAACCGAGCGCACGCTAATCAGCGGCGCGGTCCACTTGAGTGCCGGCTTCAGCGGAAAATCCACACGCGGACGGCCCGATGGATCAATCCCATATAGCGCAATGCCGGGGCGGACCATGTCCAGATGAGCGGACGGCTGAGAAAGGATCGCGGCGGAATTGGCGGCATGGCGCAGCAATTTCCCGGGCATCGCCAGCATGATCTGATCGGTCGCAGCGCGGAAGCGGGCCAGTTGCTCGGCGGTGAACGGATCGCGCGCATCCTCGGCATTGGCGAAATGCGTGCAAAGCCCGACCAATCGCAGCGACGGCCGCGAGCCGATCTTCATCAGCAGCTCATCCAGATCATCAAGGCTGACGCCGCAGCGGGTCATGCCCGTGTCGATCATGACCTGGACGGCGACGCGCCTTCCGCAGGAAACCGCCAGCCGCGCCAAATCCTCGGCGGCGGTTGTCGTCGATACCGTGAACGTGAATCCTTCGCGGATTCCCTGCTCGATGCGCGTGCGTTCGCGGCCGATGAAAACATTTTCCAGTGGCCGAAAGATGATGACCTGCGCCGCCACATCGGGCAGCGCCATCGCTTCATCGATGCTTGCAACGGCAACCGCATCGACCGCCGGATGCGCCGAAGCATCGGCGGAAAAGTTGCACAGCGTATCGGCGACAATCGCCGCGCCATGCCCGTAGGCATCGGCCTTGAGGATCGCGCAGATGCGGACGCCGTCACCAATAGCGCGGCGGATCACTCTGGCATTATGGAGCAGGGCCGAACGGGAGATGAGTACGCGCGGTTCGCCGAGGGTTTGTTTGAGGAGCATGAGATCGGCCTCCATGCCGACGCCCGCGGGGGCAAATCAGAGCCGCGCGGCCCGGGTCCATCCGGGCTGTCCGCGGCAGCGTCAAGGTATCTCATCTTCCGCCCGATGCAAGAGGGTTGGTGGGGCAGACATTCTTGTCTGTCATCGAGTCTGGGAGTGGTGGCATTCTTAATCTGGTGGGGCAGACATTCTTGTCTGTCTCGAGTCTGGGAGTGGTGGCATTCTTGCCACCCGAGCAGACTCGAATCCGTTCGGGGGACAAGAATGTCCCCACTCACAGATTCGAAACAGACAAGAATGTCTGCTCCACCCAGATAACAGACAAGAATGTCTGGTCCATCAAATATTGCCACAAAGATGCGTCAAACCCGATGGTAGTGGTAAACTTGTGTCCACGGGAAACGATCGCGGAGCGCGCGGAGAGGTGGACCTTCGGTCCGACCGCTACGCGGGGTGGTTATTGACCCTACGCGGAAGTGGCCATCGATCGCTCCGCAGTGCGGTCTGCGGTCTGCGATATTTGGATTCCGTGAACTGTTGGAGGCGCCTGTGATTGATGATGCGGGAAATCCGGATTCTTCTTCGACTCCGGAAACGTCTCCGCCGCTCGCGCCTCCTCCTCTGGCGCCGCCGCCGCTTCCGGGCGCTGTTCCATTGTCGCAGCCCGAAGCGATTCCTGTCGCGGCGCTGGCATATTCCTCCGTCCCATCCTACATGCGGCCGCAGATTCTGACCGGGGTCGGCGTCATGAGCATCATCGTCGCGATCATCAGCGGCCTGGCGAGCCTCATGCAGGGGTGCCAGGCGGTTGGCCTGATGGTGATCTCACAATCGGTCGCGGCGTCATCCCGATCCGGCGGCACGATCATCGCGCCGCCGACTGTTACGATCCAAGCCAGCCCTGCACCGGCGGTGCAAGTTCCAACCACGCCGCCGGCTCCGGTGGTGACAGGCGCTAATGGGTTGGATGTAGCGGACCGCGATATGGCGATTGCCACGCTGAGCAGCCTCCGGCGGCTTTCCGCGCCTCGTCGCACGGAGCTGGAGGTGTTTCTGGCGGAAGATGGGCAGCAGGTTTTCCCAACCGGCGGCCGCGCGCTGACCGCCGCGCAGGTCAGGGCAAACGTGAGCCGAAGCACTGTCATCCCGGCGGGGGAGGACGACACCGGAGCGATACAGTATGTGACTGTCTGGGGAAAACTCACTGTGTACGATGATCGAGTCGAATTCAATCCCAGCGGCGCGAGTCAGCCGCTGGTGACCAGCTCATCGCCGGCGGTCGCGGGAAATGTCGGCCTGGCCTCCTATACGCCGCTTACACAGGCTCAGGTGCATCAGGCGATCGCGACGGTTCAAGCCCGCGCATCCGTAGCGCTCAACCCCGCTCAATTGGCGGCACTGTCGGCGCAATTGCAAAATCCACAGCAGATGTTCGTCCCGACCGGGAATGCCACCATGCCGGTCATGAATGCAACCGACATGGGCAACGGCCGCGTCTGGATCATGTTCGCCAGCGGATCGTGCATCGAGATCGACACCATCGGCGTCGTCACCACGTCAAACATTCTGGCGGCGTCGCCTTTCACGTCGGCGAAGATCAGCGTTGCGACGATCGCCGTCATTGTGCTCGAAGCCCTGGCCAGCGCCGGCCTGGCTGTCCTGCTGCTTGTGGCGGGGATCATCCTTTTCCGCGATTCAAGTTCGGCGCGAAGACTTCACCTGATCTTTGCCGGCGCAAAGATCGTGGCGGTAGTGGTAGGATGGATCGCGATGACGAATCTGGTGGGCGGCTTCTTCTCCGCCGCCGGCGGACGCTCTACCGTGCCGCTTTCCGGCCTGTTCACAGTCACCGCGGCGGTCTATGGCATCGCGCTGATCTATCCGATCGCGCTCTTCTTCATCTTCCGCCTGCGCGGGGTGCGGGATTATTACAACTCAGTCCAGTGAAGCGCGGCGCGACAAAAAGGAGCGGCGGGATAAATCCCGCCCTACGATGCGCTTCAAGTAGGGCGGGATTTATCCCGCCGAATTCGCTTTTTGTGGGTGCGCCGGCCGTAGATGCTACTTCTGCCGGAAGACGATTCGCCCCTTGGTGAGATCGTAAGGCGAGAGTTCCACTTTCACGCGATCGCCGGGCAGGATGCGGATGAAGTGCTTGCGCATTTTCCCCGAAACAATGCCGAGAATCTCCTTCTCGGAATTATCGAGCTTGAGCTTGAACATCGCATTGGGCAATGCGGTTGTAACAGTCGCTTCAACTTCAATCGGCTCGCTCTTGGCCACAGTGCCTCGCTTGGGTTCAGGGTTCGGGGTTCAGGGTTCAGAGTTCAGGGTTCAGGGTTCAGGGTTTCAGTGAGCAAACACCTATCGTACGCAATTCGTGCGGATCAACAAGCCGCCACTCCCTACGATCCCGCAAATTCCAAATCCTGAACCCTGAACCCTACCCGAGTGACGCGGCGATTCGCTCGTAGCTCTCGGCTCTCCACGTCGGCGCATTGCCGGCGGCTACATCGGGGAAGTATTCCAGCAGATTCTCCGACGTCACGCCCCACAGTCCAAACAATTTCACGCCCGGCGTATCGATCACGGCTCCGCCAAAGTCCAGCGGGTATCGGCGGGCCGACGTGGTCGTATGGCGGCCCTTGTCATTGAAGCGGCTGATCTCTCCAATCCGCAGATCAAGCTGCGGCTGGATCGAGTTGATCAGGCTACTTTTGCCAACGCCGCTGTGTCCGGCCAATACCGTTTCAGTGCCGGTCAGTGTGGTGCGCAGCTCATCGAGGCCGACGCGGTTGATCGCGCTGGTGGAAAGCAACGTGACTCCCATCGATTGGTAATGGGCCATCGCCGCGCGGGGGTCGACTCGGTCTTCAGACGCTTCGGCAGCGTCAATCAAATCGATCTTGTTGATGCAGAGGATCGGCTTCAGCCCGCCGGATTGTGCCGCGATCAGCATACGGTCGATCAATCCCCATTTGACATTCGGAAACCGCAGGCTCGCGACGATCAGCATCTGCTTGGCATTCGCCACGATCGGATGCTGCTCGATTGCCTTGAAGCTGTCGGCCCGCAGCAGAATCGTTTCGCGCGGCATGACCTGTTCGATGATCGCCGTCTGCATGTCGCCGCGAATGATCGCGGCCCCGCTGGCGCGCCGGGCGATCTGCCCTTCATCGAGCGGTGCCTCGCGGAATCGCACCTTGTCGCCCACGACGACTTGCGTTTCGCTGATTCGCCGAAGCGTTTTGCGAACTTCGCACAGATACGTCTTCCCCCCATGCTCCACATCGCTGAATCGGCTATGAACCTGAACGACATGCCCGATCGGAAGCGTCTGGATATCCGCGCCCGATTCCTCGCCAGCGCGCATCAATGCGGTGCGCACGATCTTGTCCTGCTGACGGGCCTTGGTATTCGGACTGAATCGCTCCTCGCTCTCGACCCGATCCTCATCCAGCGCCCCAGACATATAGCGGCTGGTAAGGTCTTTCTCGCGCGGGCCTTTTTTGGGTTTACCCATGTGAGAGGACAGGGTACGCGGGAAACGGGTTCGATTGTAGGGGCGAACCTTGTGTTCGCCCGGATTGTCGCGCGAAAGACGCGAGCGGACACGAAGGTTCGGCCGTACTGGACGGCGGATTGTGTAGGGGTGAACCTTGTATTCACCCTGGTCGCTCAAGCGACCGACGGAGGGCGAACACAAGGTTCGCCCCTACAATTTGACCCTCTCTTCAACCTCGATTAAGATATGATCTTGATGCGGTTCGGAGCGTGATCCGTTTCGCAGCATTCCTGGCAGAACGCGCGTTCGCGTGACTCGTACGATCAGTGACCTCTGGATTGAACGGAGACTCTCTTGGCCGTGCGGCTTCCCTTATTTGATGAGCAGACCAGCAGCGGGGCGTTGTCACTCGAGCAAGAGCGGCTGCTGCTCGATGAATACGACAAAAAAGAAAAGTGCGGCCTCTTCGGCGTCTGGGGAACGCCCGATGCCTCGCAGATCTGCTATCAGGGGCTCTTCGCGCAACAACATCGCGGGCAGGAATCGGCGGGCATTGTCGTTTCCGATGGTACGACGCTCAATGGCCATGCCGCGATGGGGCTGGTGAGCCAGGTTTTTTCGCCGCGATTGTTGCGGGAGGAATTGGCTGGCCGCGCGGCCATCGGACATGTTCGCTATTCCACCACCGGCTCCAGCAAGCTTTGCAATGCTCAGCCGTTGCTCCGGCAATATCTCATGGGCCCGGTGGCGGTGGCGCACAACGGCAATCTGATCAACGCCGCTCTTTTGCGCAAGCAATACGAAGAGCATGGCCATATTTTCCAAAGCACGACCGATACCGAGATCATCGTTCATCTGCTGGCCAAGCCGACCCACGTGGAGAAGCACGATCCGCTGCCGCACGTTCTGCGGCATTTGCAGGGATCATTCAGCCTGCTCTTTTTGTTTCCCAATCGCATCGAAGCCTGCCGCGATCCGTGGGGCATCCGCCCACTGGTGCTCGGCAAGACGCCGGCCGGCCAATGGTGCGTCGCGAGCGAAACGTGCGCGTTTGATGCGCTCGATGCCGAATATGTGCGCGAGGTGGAGCCGGGCGAGATCGTGCGGATTGACGACCATGGTCTGACCAGCCGCCGCTTCGATGAGCCGGCGGCAGAGCGGGCGCATTGCGTTTTCGAGCACGTTTATTTCGCGAATCCCGCAAGCCGCGTCTTTGGGCAAAACGTTCACATCGTGCGCGGAAAAATGGGCCGCGAGCTGGCGCGGCAAGCGCCGGTGCCGGCCGACTTTGTCATGCCCATGCCCGACTCCGGCCGCAGCGCGGCCCTGGGCTTCGCCAATGAATCGAAGATTCCGTTCGAAGAAGGCATCGTCCCCAATCGCTTCGTCGGCCGCACGTTTATCCTTCCCGGCCAGGCGCAGCGCGATCGCGCGGTGGCGCTCAAGCTCAACATCATTCCCGATATCGTCGAAGGAAAGCGGATCATCATCGTCGAGGATTCCGTAGTGCGCGGCACCACGACGCGCTCCAAAATGCGCGCCCTTCGCCGCGCGGGAGCGAAGGAAATCCATCTTCGCGTCTCCTGCCCGCCGATCCGGCATCCCTGTTTTTATGGAATCGATTTCCCCACCAGCGAGGAATTGATCGCTCACAACCGCACCGTCGAGCAGATCGGCGAGTTCCTGGAAGTCGATTCGCTGGCGTACTTGTCGCTGGAGCGAATGCTCAGCTGCATGAAGCAAACGACCGACAATTACTGCACCGCCTGCTGGAGCGGGCGATACAAGATTCCCATCGATCAGCCGCAAAGCAAATTCAGCTTCGAGCGCGATCAGTTGCGGATGTTTTGACCTGCCACGTCATGCACGCGCTGTAGCGCTGTAGGGTGGGAGTACTCGCCCACCATTTGTTGATTATGCACGGCTCGTGGTGGGCGAGTACACCCACCCTACATAAGACGCTGCGTCTTATAGCCGCGGATCGACCGGCTCGCTCTCCAGCGCCAGGATTCCAAACACGCATTCATGTACGCGATGCAGCGGCTGCATTGAAACAAACCGCTCCAGCGACTCGATCCCCAACGCAAACTGCCGCAGCGCCATCGCCCGCTTGGCTCCTAGACCGCGGCTGCGCAATCGCTCCAGATTTTTCGGCGCGCAATAGTCCGGGCCATAGATGATTCGCAGATACTCGCGCCCTCTGCATTTGACGGCAGGCTGCAAAATTCCCTTTGGCCCCTGCACGATAAACTGCAGCGGCTTCACCACCATCCCCTCGCCGCCGGCGGCGGTCAGCTCTTCCCACCAGCCGATTCCCAGCGCGACAGACGCCGGATGAGCCAGATCGATCACCTTGTTCCGCGTCGCCATCAACATCGGCGAAGCGCCTTGGGCGAGCTTCGCCAGCGTCTGCATATGCCACGGATGATCGCGATTGGTATGCACCTTTCCTTCGCTGGCCAGCAGATGAAACGGCGCAAGACGCAAGTCGGCGGCCGATGCCACGTTCCAGCAATAGCGCCGGTAGGCGTCGATAAACTGTGTGGTTGCGCCGAAGCGTTCGCGGCTCTCTGCCAGCAGCGCGCTTAATTCCGGATGATCCGCAAAGCGAACGTTTGCCTGCTCCAGCAGATCGATCGAAGCGGGAAGCGCCGCCCGCGCCGCCGACCCGACGGCGGCGTATTGATTCTTCAAAAGCTCCTGCGCCTTGGCCGACCAGGGCATCAGCTCGCAATCGAAACAGAACCAATCCGTCTTGAATTGCTCCCAGTAGCCGCACGATTCCAGCGCGCGATGCAAAGTGGCGAGCATCTGCTGCTCCACCGCGCGATCTTCAAAGAATCGGCGCCCGGTGCGCGTGTAGATGATCCCGATGCTGTCCTCTTCAATGCCAAATCGGCGACGAACCGCCGCCGGATCGCGGCAGACGATCGCCACCGCGCGCGAGCCCATATGCTTCTCCTCGCAAATCACGCTCGCGACGCCATTCGCGCGGTAATACTCAAACGCCTCGGCCGGATGCTCGAGCAATCCCGGCATGCGCGATGTTTCCGAGGGAGACATCGTCGGCGGCAGATAGATCAGCCAGCGCGGGTCTGCCGCGAAGCGGCTCATCACTTCCAGCGCCGCAATTGCATTCTCCTCGCGCACCAAAACCGACGGCCCCAGCCGCGTCTGGATCACCCGCTTGCCGAGAACATCGTTGATATCCAGCACATCATCATGCTGAATGAGCGGCAGCGCCTCGCGCGCCGCCGCCCAGGATTGCACGGCCCATTTCTGCGCTTCATGCTTGAGCCGATCGATCGCGTCGGTCGGCGTCAACCAGCAAAGCTCGTGATCTTTCTCAACCGCTCCGCGTGGCTCGCCAACAAATGCCGCCTCGTAATACGTTCCCTGCTTGGCCAGATGACGGCCCTCCGAGCCGATCAACTGCGTGGCGTTTCCAAGCCGCCGCAGGATGCGAATCTCCCGCCCGCATTCCTCGCGCACCTCGCGGCGAAGCGTCTGATGATGCGTCTCATTTTCTTCCGCGCCGCCGCCGGGCAGGAAGTAATGCGTCGGGCCTATCTTCATGACCGCGATTCGCCCATCCTCGTCGGTGATGATCGCATACGTGCCCGGCCGCGCGCGATATTCCGCTCCTTCAATTCGCTGGCCGAATTCGCGATCCTCCCCCATCACCGGCGGCGGCAGAAAAGTCCTCGCTGTCTGCGCATAAGTTTGATGCGCCAGCACGCTGACGATCTGCTTCTCCGGCCACCGCAGCGCCGACAGCTTGCCGCCGAACACGCAGCCGGTATCGATGTTGATCGTGTTGTTATGCCACGTCGGCTCCGGCACCGGCGTGTGGCCGTAGACGATCGCCGCGTCACCGCGATATTCCGCGGCCCAATCCAGCCGCACCGGCAAGCCGGCGTCATCAACTTCGCCGGTTGTATCTCCATACAGCGCAAAATCCCGCACGCGTCCCGAAGCGCGGCCGATAAACCGCTGCTTCATCCCCGCATGCGCCGCCACCAGCCGCCCGCCGTCCAATACATAATGGCTCACCAGCCGATCGATGAAATCCGCCACCTCGTGCGAGAATTCCGGCGGCTCCTTCGCAAGCTGCTCGAGCGTTTCGGCCAGGCCGTGCGCGATCTTCACATCGCGCCCGCGCAGTTTTTTCAGCAGCTTGACGTCATGATTTCCTGGCACGCACAGCGCGGTGCCCGCCTTCACCATTCCCATCACCAGCCGCAACACCTGCGGCGATTTGGGCCCACGATCGCAAAGATCGCCCAGGAAAACCGCCTTGCGACCAGGCGGAGGAGTGACTGTAAACGGCTCGCCTGCGGGGCCCGCGTTGGAGCTTGAAAATCCTTCATCGTGGCACGGGTTTGCAACCCGTGCTTGCGATGTGGGAATAGATAAAGGCACTGGAAACGGCGTCTGTTGCTCCTGCGCCGCCTGCACGGGTTGAAAACCCGTGCCACATGAAGAGTTCTCAACCGCCCCGGCGGACGCAGGCCCCACGCGGTACCCCAACTCTCCGAGCAACTCCACCAACTCATCAAAACATCCATGCACGTCGCCGATGATGTCAAACGGCCCATGATCCTGCTGGCGATTATTCCAGAGCGGCTGCCGCTCGATCGTCGCCGCGTCTACTTCCTCGACGCTGTTCAAGACATGCACATACCGAAACCCCTCGCGCTGCAAGCCGCGCAGGGAGCGCCGAAGCTGCATGCAATGCGTCCGCACCACATGCGGCCCGAATTTCCGATCCGCCCGCGAGGAGTTCCGATCCGCGCAGGTCCGCTCGCCGATATTCAACACAATCGCCACTGGTAGGACATCATGCTCGCGCGCCAGCCGCACCAGCGGCCGCCGCGATTCTTCCTGCACGTTGGTGGCATCGATGACGGTCAGCCGCCCTCGCGCCAGCCGCTTGCCGCCGATGAACTGCAACACATCAAACGCATCCGAGGTAGCCGCCTGGCTGTTCGGATCATCCGCCACCAGCCCGCGGCATTCGTCGGAGGAAATGATTTCCGTCGCGCGAAAATGCTTGCGCGCAAACGAAGACTTCCCAGACCCCGAAGGGCCGACGAGGACGACGAGACAGAGATCAGGAATCTGCAGAGTCACGACAAATCAATTGTGTGGGAACCCCTCGCAACACGCCACGCCAAGAGGAACCAAGCCAGGTATCAGTATAGGCATCGCTCAATGCAGCCGTTCGCGGTACCGCCCTGTCGGCGATCACGCTAACGTCGGAACGAGACGATCGATACAATGCATTCGAAGATTTCTCCCGCGTTTTTTCTCGATGCCTTCACAGGCGTTACGAATGACAAATGAAACTTTCTCACATCAACATCACCATGCCCAAGGGAAACGAAGACATGGCTCGCGCCTTTTATGGCAATTTTCTGGGCTTGAAGGAAATCCCCAAGCCGCCGCCGCTGCGCGCCCGCGGCGGCGTCTGGTTTGACGCCGGCGGGATCGATCTGCATGTCTCCGCCACGGACGAAATCCCGCAGGCGGACGCTCAGCGGCACTTCGGACTTGAATGCGCCGACATGGAAAGGCTGCGAGAAAAGCTGACGAAGGCTGCCATTACGATCGATCCCGGCCGCCCCGCGCCGTGGAAGCGTTTTTTCATCCGCGACCCGTTCGGCAATCGCATCGAAATCCACGAGCCAGGCGCGATGCGCGGGTAATTCGTGACTTGTTGCAGGGCCGCGTGCACAATGCGCCCGGAGAATTTCCCATCCGCCGACAAACTTTCAATTCCTTCGATCTCGCACGGGCGCGCGCGGGCGTGGAGCCGTTTCGGCTGCATTGGTTTGCGCGGCTGCGGAGCACGAACGATCATGCCGCGGTTTTGCGGAAGCACGGCAAGCTTTTCGCGCCGGCGATCGTGCTCACAAGCCATCAGACCGCCGGCCGCGGGCGCGGATCGCATGTCTGGTGGTCGGCGGCGGGAGGTCTCACCGTCACGTTTGTTTTTCCCAATGATCCGCAGATCGCGCCGCATCAGGTGCCGCTGCTGGCGGGGCTGGCGGCACGGAATGCTGTCGCGGAGTTGCTGGGGGATAATGGCGTGCAACTCAAGTGGCCCAACGATCTGCTCTACGGCGGAAAGAAACTGGGCGGCTTGCTCTGTGAGCGGATTCTCAAGGTTGATCTGGTGGGCCTGGGGATCAATGTGAATCTCGACGCCAATTCCGCCCCGAAACATTTGCTCGGGCAGATTACTTCGATGTACTCCATCGCCGGCCGGCGATTTGAGATGACCGATGTTCTGATCGCGCTGAGCCGCCATTTGCACGGAACGATCAGCCGCGGCGGCGAGCGGCCCTTCGCCGAGATGCTGCGCGAATATGATGCGCATCATGCCCTGCGCGGTCGGATGGTGAGCGTCACCGCCGGCGATGGCGACCCGCCGCTCCGGGGAAAATGCGAAGGCCTGGACACGATGGGGCGGCTGTTGCTGCGCTCGCGAACGAAACTTCATCACATTATTTCGGGACAGGTTGCCTCAGTGTAGGGTGGGTGTACTCGCCCACCACGAGCGGAAGATGGTGGGCGAGTACACCCACCCTACGAAAACTTCATCGCATTTTTTTCGGGGCAGGTTGTGGCTGTTTAGGGCCAACTTCTCCCTCGCCCCTGACTTCGACAAGCTCAGTCGAGTCGTACTCAGGGGAGAGGGTTGGGGTGAAGGGACGAACGCGTCAACAGTGGCACGGGCGTCTCGCCCGTGATCCGGGCAAAGACCACGGGCGGGACGCCCAATGCCGGCAACTTTAGATTGTTTATAACTCCGCGCCGCCGCGCGATTTACAACGTTCGCGCAAAACGCGGCCTCCTGTCAAAATGGTGTTGCTTTAACGCACCACTCAACAAGGAGGCCACGGA
>DATBDZ010000418.1:0-13154 GCA_036276235.1 Humisphaera sp.
CCCCAGCCCTCTCCCCTGAGTACAGGGGAGAGGGTTCGCAGAGAACGCCTTCTCCGTTGGTAACATTTTCAAAGGGCTCTGGGTCTACGAATTCGCCCCGCTCTTCATCGCCGTTAATACCCGATCGCGGCCTCCGAAATCCTTAAGCAAACGAAACTGCTCGTACTGCGAATACACAGCCGCTAATTCCATCGCCTTCTCCCCCTGATCGAACGCGATCTCCAGAAAAACCCGTCCACCCGCGACAAGCCGATCGGCGGCTCGATCGAGAATTCGCCGATGGAAATCCAAGCCATCGGCGCCGCCATCGAGAGCCTGCATTGGCTCGTAATCTTTCACGCTTCGATCCAGCGTCGCAATCTGCGCCGTCGGAATGTACGGCGGATTGGAAACGATCAGATCAAATGGCCGCGCATCGACCAGCTCGCTGAGCGGCTCAAACAGATCGCCTTGCAAAAGCGTGACGCGCTCGGCGAGCTTTAGTCGCTCGATGTTTTTCTTCGCGATCGCGATGGCGGCGGGGCTGATCTCCGTCGCGACGACGATCGCATTCTTGATGCGATGCGCAATCGCGGCGGCGATGCACCCGCTGCCAGTGCAAAGATCCAGCACGCGCGGCGACTCAAGCCCGCTCTGATTGCGCACCAGTTGCGTGATATTCTCGACCAGCGTCTCGGTATCCGGCCGCGGGATCAGCACATCGCGGCTGACTTCAAATTCCAGATTAAAGAAATGCGCCTTGCCGGTGAGATAAGCGATCGGCTCATCCTCCACCGCCCGCTGCACCAGAGCCCGGTACGCCGCCAGTTCGGCGTCGCTGAGCACGCGATCGTAATTCGTATAAAGGTTGATGCGCGGGCACTTGAGGACGTGGGCCAGCAGCAGCTCCGCCGACAGGCGAGGCTGATCGACCTCCTTGCGAACAAAAAACCCGCCGGTCCATTCCAAAACGCGCCGGACCGTCCAGGGCCCTCCTTCGGCCATAGGGCGGAATAGTAGCCGCGTGCGCGAAATTCCGAAATCGCTGGGTACGGAATTCCGAAACCCGAATCCCCGAAATCCGAAATCAAATCCGAAATCCGAATGACGAAGCAGAAACCACGAAGTGCACGAAGGGAGCACTAAGAACCACGAAGGACAACGCTGAGATGAACGCAAAGACGCAAAAACGCTAAGTTAGGAAGCGCAAAGAAAGGCATGGCATCAGGAGTGCAACTTTCTGTCTGTAAATTCATCCGATCGTTCGTCGATCATTGTGCCCGGCCCGTCCCATGACGAGCCGTAGGCGAGTTATGGGACGGGCCGGGCGCCGCCGCTCACGCGGCGGCGTACTGGATCATGTTGAAGTAGGCGGCCGTGTCGGTCTGCCAACGCTCGTGCAGCTCCAGCAGTTGTGAGCCGATCAGGCGATGGCAGGAGGCGCGGTTGGGAAAGACGCCGACCACCCGCGTCCGCTTCTTCAGTTGTTTCATGATGTTCTCCAGCAGGTTCGTGCTGCGCAGTCGTTTGCGATGGTGCTCGGGAAAGCTGTTGGCCGTCAGACAATCCTCCAGGCCATCCCGCAGCATCGTGGCCACCGCCGGGCAGCTCTTTTGCCACTTGTCCGCCATCTGCTGGGCACGCAGCAGGCACTGATCTTTCTGTTCGACCGCGAAGACCGCCACCAGGTCCTGGTTCAGTTCCTTCAGCTTTTTGTAGCTCACACGCCGGCCCATCTCCCGCTTGAAGTGCACGCGGCATCGCTGCCAGGCCGCTCCCTGCAGATGCCGGCTGACCGCCGAGCGGATCCCGCGATGCGCATCGCTGATGACCAGCTTCACCGGGCCCAGCCCCCGGTCCTTCAGCGACGCGAACACATCGCCCCAGTTGTCCTGGCTCTCGCTGTCGGCCACACGCCAGTCCAGGACCTCGCGGCGGCCCTCGACGGTGAAGCCCACCGTCACCAGCACCGCCTGGCTGATCACCTTCCCGTCCACCCGCACCTTTTCATAGCGGGCATCGAGCATCAGGTATTCCCAGCCGCTGTGATCCAGCCGACGCGAAACAAAACCCGATAACTTCTCGTCCAGCTCACTGGCCACGCGGCTGACCGTCGTGGAACTGATCTCCAGGTCGCACATCTGTGTCAGCACCGACTGCACGTTCCGCGTGCTCACGCCCTGGAAATACATCTCCGAGCAGGCCACCAGCAACGCCCGCTCGCTGCGTTGCCAGCGGGCGAACATGCTTGGATGGTACGGCTCGCAGCCACGCACCTGCGGCACCGATAATTCCAGCTGCCCCACACGGCTGGCCAGCTTCCGCGGCTTGTTGCCATTGCGATGCCCGCGACGATCCTCCGTTCTCTCATGCTCATCGGCCCCCAGATGCGCGGCCACTTCCTCGCGCATCCCGATATTCACCAGCGTCTGCAGAATTCGCTTCAGTGCCTCAGGGTCTTTGAAGACCTCATGGAGCATTGAGCTGATTGCGTCGATATTCACCACAGCCATCGTTCGTCTCCTTGATCAGAAGTTCCGGTAAAACCTTTGATCGAAGCGAACGATGGCTTGCTTAATTTACAGACAAAAGTTTACGCCCCCGCATCAAATTCATTCCGTCCACAGATTTCTGATTTGATTTATCTGTGTTCATCCGTGTCCATCTGTGGCGTGAATTCTTTGCGTTAATGCCTCTGCGTTTTCGCGTCTTTGCGTTCAATTCTCCTTCGTGGTTCTTAGTGTTCCTTAGTGTCCTTAGTGGTTTCCGGTTTCGGATTTCGTCATTTGGACTTCGGAATTGATTCGGATTTCGGGGATTCGGAATTCGGATTTCGCGGCGTTTAATGCTTCTAAAACTCGACAACCGTAACGCCGCGCCTGTTAGGTTCATGTAAGCTATTTTTCTTGCATTCCTGCTCCGCAGGCGTTATCACAGGTTCGGTATTTGCTCGGTTAAACGCGATATGGAAGCTCTCGGCCCCAAAATTCGACGACAGCGACGACGGCTTGGCCTTACCCTCGACGAGCTGGCGGGCCGCACCGGCATCTCCAAGCCGTACTTGTCGCTGATCGAAACCGGCCGCGTCACCAATCCCCCCAGCGATGAAAAACTTCGGCGGCTCGAACAATCCCTCGGCTTCAATCCGAGCGAATTGCTCACGCAAGCGCATCTACAGCGCACCCCGCGCGACGTGCGGGCGGTGTTGCAAAAGCTCATGGCGGCTGGGGAAGGGACGAAGGGAACGTCAATTGCATCTGCCCCTTCGTCCCTTCGTCCCTCCGTCCCTTCGTCCCTTCCGATAGACCTCGACGACGCCTACATGGCCGGCGTGCTCCAGGAGCTTGTTGACAAAAAAGCCGGGAACATCGAGCAGATCGCATCCAACGCGGTGCCGGTGATCAACAAGGTGTCGGCGGGTTACCCGCGCGATTTTTCCGATTTGGCGTATCCGCCGCGCGTGGCGGACGATTACGTGAGCTGCCCTGATGTGCAGGATCGCGATGCCTTTGCCGCGCGGGTGCATGGGGACAGCATGATCCCCAAGTATCGCGAAGGAGATATCGTGATTTTTTCGCCGGCCCTGGTGCCGCGCGAGGGGGATGATTGCTTCGTCCGCTTCGCGGATGGGCAGACAACATTCAAGCGCATCTTCTTCGAGAGCGACGATCAAAACCGGCCGATGTTACGCCTTCAGCCGCGCAATGAGCGGTATCGGCCACAAACCGTGCCGTCCGAGAAAGTGGCGGGGTTATATAGGGCGATTTACCGGTATCAGCGGGTGGATGGAGAATGACGGGAAGGAGTTAGGAGCCAGGAGACAGGAGCCAGTAGAAAAAAAGCCGCAAGTCGGGATGTGTAATGACCCGTACATTATTTCAACGACAATTGAGAGTGGCGCTTGTGCCAACAGTCCTCTTCATTGCCTGCGCGGCCGTCACAATGATCTATCGAGGTGCTCCTGATGGCTCCGCTGGACGCGGATACGTACGCGATGGGAAATATATGCTGTCGCTCGGTCATGGAGGCTATCAGGAAACATCGAAAGAGCGATTTGAGACAATCCGGCATCGGGAGCACATCGCTCTTCTAGCTTTTGCCGGGATGGCGTTGTCGGGCTTGTCTTGCGGGTTCCTGATCATGCGCGCGCGAGTGAAACCGGACTTGCCATCTCCCCAAGTTTTGCACCCAACAATTGGTCGCAAAAGCCAATAATGAGCCAAAACACCGTCATGCTGAGGTACTCCGAAGCATCTGGCTGTTTCGCTGATCAGGCCAGATGCTTCGGAGTACCTCGGCATGACGGTTTTCCTGCCGTGACATTTCAAGGGCTGCGGGCGGTGATTGCGTATTTGCTGACTTGACTTCACCCCCAATCTGATCTATCACTCTATCCGGATAGAGTGATTAAGCAACTGGACCCATCTTCCAAGCCCGATGCGTTGCTTTCCTGGATGGATTGCCTGGCGGACGCCACGCGCGTGCGGCTTTTGCGGCTTTTGGAGCGGCATGAATTGGGCGTCGCCGAGCTTTGCGATGTGTTGCAGTTGCCGCAATCCACCGTCAGTCGGCATCTGAAGGTGTTGCTGGATCAGCAGTGGGTCCGCAGCCGTCGGCAGGGGACCAATCATCTTTATCGGACGTTGCTCGATGAGCTTGAGCCCGCGGCGCGGCGACTGTGGATCCTGGCGCGCGAACAAACCGCGCAATGGGCGACGGCGCGTCAGGATGAGCTTCGCCTCGAGGAATTGCTGCGGCAAAAACAATCCGACACGCAGGCGTTCTTCGCCGGGGCGGCGGCACGATGGGACCGATTGCGCGATGAACTCTACGGCCAGGGCTTTTCCCGCCAGGCGATGCTCGCGCTTCTGCCGCCGGAATGGGTGATCGCCGACCTGGGCTGCGGCACCGGCAAGATCGCCGCTGAACTGGCCGGCTGTGTGAAACAGGTGATTGGTGTCGATAATTCCCCAGCGATGCTCAAAGCCGCCAAACGCCGCATCGGCGATCTGACGAACGTCGATCTGCGACGAGGAGACCTGGAAGCGATCCCGATCGAAGATGGCGCATGCGATGCCGCGCTGTTGCTGCTGGCGCTCACGTACGTTTCCGAGCCGCTCCCGGTGATCCGCGAAACGGCACGGATTCTAAAGCCCGGCGGCCGCGCGGTGATTGTCGATCTGCTGCCGCATGATCGCGAGGATTTCCGAGTCGAGATGGGCCAGCAGCGGATGGGAATCGATGCGAGCGAGTTGGAGAAGATGCTGAACGATGCCGGGCTATCACGGCTAACGCATCGATCGCTCGCCCCCGAGACTGGCGTCAAAGGCCCGGCGCTGTTCCTGGAATGTGCGATGAAACCTGGCTGATTCGTTAAACATTTTCCCGTAGGGTGCGCTTTAGCGCACGCGGAACTTTACCCGCGCATGGACGCCACGGCGTGCGCTAAAGCGCACCCTACGGGATTGGAAATTTGAGACCCGAAATCTTTTTGGAGACCCACATATGACCGCAACACTCACACAACCCAAGCCCGCCTCAAGCAAGGCGCTGGAATTCAAAGTCGCCGATCTTTCGCTGGCTGAATGGGGCCGCAAGGAGATCATGCTCGCCGAGCAGGAGATGCCCGGGCTGATGGCGGTTCGGGACGAATACGCGAAGCAGCAGCCGCTCAAGGGGCTCAAGATCGTCGGCTCATTGCACATGACGATCCAGACAGCCGTGCTGATCGAAACCCTCACGGCACTGGGCGCGACGGTGCGCTGGTGCTCGTGCAACATTTTCAGCACGCAGGATCACGCCGCCGCCGCGGTGGCGGTGGGGCCCAAGGGCACCGTCGAGCAGCCGCAGGGCATTCCGGTCTTCGCCTGGAAGGGCGAGACGCTGGAGGAATACTGGTGGTGCACCGAGCGGGCGCTCGATTTCGGCAACGGCGCCGGGCCCGATCAGATCGTCGATGACGGCGGCGATGTCACGCTGCTCATCCACAAAGGAACTGAGTTTGAAGCCGCCGGCGCTGTGCCGGCGTACAAAGACGGCGAGCCTGAAGAGTGGGCCGTCATCCTCGATCTGCTCCGCAAAACCATCAAGCAAAGCCCCCAGCGGTGGACGCAAGTCGGCAAAAACGTGAAGGGCGTCTCCGAGGAAACGACCACCGGCGTGCATCGTCTTTATGAAATGCAAAACGCCGGCAAGCTGCTGTTCCCCGCGATCAACGTCAACGACAGCGTCACCAAGAGCAAATTCGACAATCTCTACGGCTGCCGCCATTCGCTCATCGACGGCATCTTCCGCGCAACGGATGTCATGATCAGCGGAAAGGTCGCCGTCGTCTGCGGCTACGGCGACGTCGGCAAGGGCTGCTGCCAATCGCTCAAGGGCCAGGGCGCCCGGGTGATCGTCACCGAGATCGATCCGATCTGCGCCCTGCAAGCCGCGATGGAGGGGTATCAGGTGTTGACGGTCGAAGACACGCTCTCGTACGCCGACATCTATATCACCACAACCGGCAACAAGAACATCATCACCGCCGAGCACATGGCGAAGATGAAGGACAAGGCAATCGTCGGCAACATCGGCCACTTCGACAACGAAATCGACATGGCGGGCCTCAAGAAATATCCGGGCATCAAGAAGCTCAACATCAAGCCGCAATATGACATGTGGACTTTCGCGGACGGACACAGCGTGATGATCCTCGCGGAAGGCCGCCTGCTGAATCTGGGCTGCGCGACAGGCCACCCCAGCTTCGTTATGAGCAATTCATTCACAAATCAGACGATCGCGCAGATCGAGCTAGCGACCAACAACAAGAAGTATGAGAAGAAGGTCTACGTGCTCCCCAAGCACCTGGACGAAAAAGTCGCAAGACTGCATCTAGCGAAAATCGGCGCGAAGCTGACGAAGCTGAGCAAGGATCAAGCGGATTACATCGGGGTGCCCGTTGAGGGACCGTATAAGAGCGATCATTATCGATATTGATCGTTGACGACGATCCGAATCCCGAACGCACTTTGGACTGGTCGCTTAAGCGACCAGTCCTTATGCTTTTAAAGATGGGCGCATTTCGCAACTTTCGAAAAAGCTCTTCCTCAAAGGTCGAGTACTTCGACGGGCGTCACCGCTACGAGCATTGGTATTGCGACAATCAGGTGTACTTCATCACCGCAAGGTGTCGCGAGCGCTACCCCGCTTTCGCATCCGAGGAAGCGAAATCCGTCTTCTGGGACCGATTCACTCATTACACGACGAAATACCATTTCACCCCATTCGTCACCTCATTGCTCGACAATCACTATCACACGATCGGATATCTGCGAACCGGCGCCGAACTCGGCCCAATGATGCAAAAGATTCACGGCTCCGTCGCAAAGCTTGTCAACGATCTGCTCCCAGAAAGACGAGCATCCTTCTGGGTGGACGCCGGGCACCAGGATTATTTCGACGGATGCATCCGCAATGAATTGCAATGCCGGCGCGCATTTCGATATACCCTCACGCAATGCAAGCGCCACAGAATCTGCGCCGATCCAAAAAACTACGCACACACGCGAGTGGGCGTCGATATCGACCGCGCCGTCCGGCGCGCCCTGCAACTGCAGGCGTTCATGGAGAAGATTCCCTACAAGCGATATGAGTAGCGGTCATTCCCCGGACACCTGCATCGACTTCGCGGCTTCGTCACTTCGCGTGACATCCATTTTCAGAATTTGTCATTCGGATTTCGCAATTCCGCGCAGCGGCTACTTCTCCGCCCCCGGTGCTTCTTCCGCGATGTAGTGCATCATCTGCTGATCCAGATCCGTCCATCCGCGATCGCGCCGCGCGAAGACGCGCTTGGCGACTTCGATTGCTTTATCCAGCCGGTATGGCTCCATCCCTTTGTCCGTCCAGAACGTGTAGCTCGGCACAAACCGCGGAGCCGGGCCGGAGCCGGCTAGCATTGATCCGAAGCCGACGTAGGTGCCTGCCATCAGTCTGGTTTGGATCGCGGTCTTGGCATGATCGCCGAGGAATGAGCCCAGGAATCGCCAGCCGCTTGAGAGCTCGCGGGCGGCGGTCTTCAGGGAGATTTCGCCGTACGTGTTTTTTAGATTGCTTGTTGTCGTGCCGGCGCCCAGGTTCACCCATTTGCCGAGATAGCTGTGGCCCAGGTATCCCTCGTGCGACTTGTTGGAGTAGCCGAGGATGATCGACATCGAGACTTCGCCGCCGATCTTGCAGAGCGGGCCGATGCTCGTGCCGGGGCGGATCAGCGCCAGCGGCATCACCGTCGCGTGCGCGCCGATATAGCATGGCCCCTGCACCACCGCGTTGAAGCCGACCGATGCGCCATCTGCTAAAACCACCGGCCCCTTTGATGCATCGATCACGCAACCCGCGCCGAGCTTCGCGCCCTTTCCGAGCCATACGTCGGCGTCATCGATCAAATGATACGGCCCGGCGGGCTTGGGCTGCGACGGCTCCTTTAGATGCGCATAATCCTCGATCAGGGAATCATCATTCCAATGCACCAGATCGGCGATCGAATGAACCTGCCTTCCCTGTGACGGAATGTGCGGCAAATCCAGCAGCTTGAGCCATCGCTCATTGCGATCCCACGCATCGCGCGGGCTCAGGCCGGGGCTGCGGGTCATCGCGACGAGCACCACGCCCTGCTCATCGATCATGACAGATTCCTGCTCCGGATGTTCCATCCACCCGAAGTGGCACGTCCGCCCATTCACGAGCAACGCCGGCTCATCCCCCAGCGGCGTGTTCACATCGGTCGGCAGCCCGGTCTTGGGCGCCACGCGCTCGCGGCAAAACTGCTCGAGCTGCGGCCGCACCCACAGCGTCAGCTTCGTCGGCCGCAGATGCCGAATCTGCTTTTGCAGCAAAGTGCTCATCCCGCTGGCGAGGGTAAAGAGCGGCCGGCTCAAAGAAAGCGGCGCAAACTGATGCCAGCGCGAAGCCTCGAAGATCACGACGTGCATTCGTGCATGATAGAGGAATGGGGGACAAAAATGAAAAACGAAAGACGCGGGACGAATGAAAAATGAAAAATGAAAAATGAAAAATGGCTAGATGTAACGACGCGCCCGCCTGCCCATTTTACATTTTTAATTTTACATTTTTCATTCCGGCGGCGTCGAGCTGCACGGCTTTCCCGTACAGCTCTTCGAGCTTCGGAGCCGCTACTCCCAAAGAACCCGCCGCCCGTCGCGGCTCTCCCAGAATCGCCTCAATCTCCGTCGGCCTTCCGGCCTGTCGATCGATCTGCATGCTCGTCTGATACTTTCCCATCGCCCAGGTCTTGCGGATCATCTGCTCGATCCAGTCGGGCGGAAATCTGATTCCAAGTTTGCTCGCGATCGCGATCGTCTCCTGCATCAGGTCGATCACGTGCTCGCCATGCTTTTCCAGAAGCTGATCGGTGCTCAGGTCGAGCACCGCGCCAAGGCCGTTGAAGGGGATGTTCCAGGAAAGTTTTTGCCAGCGCGCGCGTTGCAGGTCTTCGACGACGCCGGCGTCGATGCCGCTGGCTGTGAACAGCTCCGCGAGTTGCGTCGCGCGCGGGCTTGGGCCGCCGCCGAATTCGCCGAGCTTGATCGTGCCTTCGGCTTGATGATGCAATATGCCCGGCGCGGTCCGCGTGACGCAGACGAAGGCGTTCCCGCCGAGGATGCGCTGCTTGCCGAACAGATTGGCCAGGGCCTCTTCGTTGCCCAGGCCGTTTTGCAGCGTGAGGATCGCCGTCTGCTCTTTGAGCAGCGGCCGGATCAACGCCTCAAACTGGTCGTTGGCCGTCGTCTTCAGCGTAACGATCACCAGATCGGCCTTGGGCATCTCGCTCACGGAGCGATACGCCCGCACGCGCTCCGCCGCAATAGAAAAATCGCCCAGATGGCTCTTGATGCTCCATCCGTTCGACCGAACGGCATCAAAATCCGACCGCAACAGAAAATGCACATCGCGGCCATGCTGGACAAGCCGCGCGCCGTAATACCCGCCGATCGCGCCGGTGCCGATGATGGCGATGATGGGGTTGGGGTCCACGCCAAGAAGTGTAGTCCATTTGAGACAGCTTTCCTCGGGAACTTTGTTCCCTCCCCCGGTACTCCGGGGGAGGGTTAGGGAGGGGGTTCCCGCGAGTTGCGCCCGTTCTACACAACCCCTCCCCAGTCCTCCTCCCGGCGTACCGGGGGAGGGAGAAGAAAGACTATCCCCACGATGCAACCCTGTAATTCTCGAATATATTGAACAGCGTGGAAGACCGGTATAAAAGTTAGTCATGGCTCACGACAGGCTGTTTCCCAAGGCGGGATTTCCGTTCCTCGCCCCCACCGCCGTCGTCGATCTCTTGAAGCGCGAGTTCAATGTCGTGCAGGTCGATGTCCAAGAGGGGCGCTTACACGTCGAGAAGTTGGTTGAGCAACTGCGGCGCCTGCAGCATCTGCAATCCCCTCCCGCAAGCGAGGATGAGATTGAGCGACTGGAAAAATCGCGCGAGGAATCTCTCTACGTTGTCGTCGCAGACGAGCATGACCACGGTCCTGCTTATCTGAAGACATACCTGATTCCCGCCCAACCGGTTTTCTTTGGATATTCGTCGCGTCAACATGAGCAAGCCTCCAGACCCTTGCTCGCGCGATTCGCTTCATGTCTTGGTTACGAAGTTGAGTTTTCGTAGGGTGATTACTCCGTTCGGCTCGGATTGGTGCAGCGATCATGCTGTCCGTGGAACCCAGCGCGAGGAGGATCCGTGCCCTCGCCTTAGGCTCGTACACGGCGTGGTGAACGGTTGTCACAGCACGAGCGATCCTCGAAGTTTGAAAACTGTCACCACGCCGTGAACGAGCCTAAGCGAGGGCACGGATTCTCAGAGCGCCGCAATTCTTCTCGCACGGGCGGCACATCCATGTTCAACATCGCCCCAGAAACACTCGACGCATCCTCGCAATTCTCAATCGCCTCAACCCCGCAATCCGGCTAAAATCCTTACGGTGTCATTAATCCACCCCACCATCAAAGGCCGCGGCGCGGCTAAGAATCCGCCCAACCGATTCGTCCCCATCGCGATCGAGCCGGATGGGGAGGCGATGGACGCGATCATCGCGGCGGAGGGCGAACTTCCGCGGCCGGGGACGCAATTTCTCAAAGACACTTCCCGCACCGTCATCGTTCACAACGACAGCCCCGACGTCGGCTTCACCTTCAGCATCAACCCCTATCGCGGCTGCGAGCACGGCTGCATCTACTGCTACGCGCGGCCGACGCATGAATACTTCGGCTTCTCCGCCGGCCTGGACTTTGAAACCAAAATCTTCGTCAAGGAAGAGGCGCCGCAGCTCCTGCGCGAGGAGCTTTATTCGCCCAAGTGGCAGCCGAGCACCATCTCCATCAGCGGCGTCACCGATTGCTATCAGCCGATCGAGCGGCAACTGCAAATCACCCGCAAGTGCCTGCAAGTCCTGGCGGAGTTCCGCAACCCCGTCGGCATCGTCACCAAAAATCATCTGGTCACGCGCGATATCGATCTGCTCGCGCAGCTCGCGTCGCATGGCGCGGCAGTCGTGATGCTCTCGGTGACCACGCTCGACGCCGATCTGGCCCGCAAGATGGAGCCGCGCACCAGCTCGCCCAAACGCCGCCTCGCCGCGATCGAGGCGCTCGCGCAGGCGAACATCCCCGTCGGCGTCATGCTCGCGCCGATCATCCCCGGCCTGACCGATCACGAAATGCACTCGATACTCAAAGCCGCGGCAGATGCCGGCGCAAAATTCGCCGGCTATGTCCCCGTCCGCCTCCCCTTCGCGGTGAAAGACATTTTTCAGCAATGGCTCGAAGCTCACTACCCCGACCGCAAAGACAAAATCCTAAACCGCATCCGCTCGATCCGCGGCGGCAAACTCAACGACTCCAACTTCCAAACCCGCATGCGCGGCACCGGCGAATTCGCCGACCAGTTCGAGCAGATGTTCCGCCTCGCGAAGCGAAAGGTGGGAATGAATCAGCCGTTCCCGGGGCTTTCGAGCAAGGCTTTTCGCAGACCGCCGCGCGCGGGGGAGCAGATGGGGCTGTTTGGGGAATGCTGAGTGCTGATTGCTGAATCGTGCGATCTACTTCTTGACGGGTACGGCCCCACATTCCGGACATTGCTCTGGCGTGGCTCGGAGATCGTAGCCGCAGGAAACGCAGCATCCGCGCCGCCTTCGTTTGCGCGCCTTGAGAAGTTGGAATAGATGCGCCGCGGGAGCCACGCCAAAAACCAGGATCGCCAGCCAGTGCGGAAAGCTGACGGACATCCTGCCGGCTTGTGTGTTCCCAAATAGACCCGGCGGCAGCGTTACTTCCAAACGTTGATCGAATCCAATATCCGTGGTGCGCAAGTATCCAAATCCGAGATTTTCCCACATTGATCCAGATTGCTCGCGGCTCGACGCTTCATCGGAATCACAGGAAAGGTGGAATACGGTGTCAGGACGTTCGGCGCGACTCGTGGGGATCCGCCAGATTTCCAATTCGACTTGACCACACTCGCTATCGACCTGAGCGCCGTACCAAGACTCCGGCGCATCATTTGGTGCATAGGAGAATACAAGAAAATCGTGCCTCCAATGACTGCGCACGGCAAATACGACTGTCGCCAGGAATAGAACCAGCGAAAGGGTCGTCAGAGAGTTCCACGCGATGCGCCGCAGGCGTTTCATGTTGAGGATGATACTGTCCGGCGCTAAGACCGCTTCATCGCGCCTCCCGGCATTTCCCAATTGAGCCGCGGACTCCTTCGACGCGCGATTATAAAAAAAATTTCGCGCGGTCGCTCGATAGCTCGCCCCGCGCGTAACCCTTCGCCGCCGCGCGGGTTAGATTGATTGTCCTGCACCTCCTTTTTCGTGCGGCAAAAATCTGGGCATTTTCATTTTTTGATGTAAGGATTTGGGAAAAGTGCCGATGCGCAACTCTTTAATTTACAGTCATTTACGCCACATAAAACCGCGACCCCCCGGTGTCGGCTTGTAAGTCCCGCCCGGGCCACCCCTTATATAACAAAATCCTTACAATATGCTAGTACTATAGAGGGGTGTGCAAGAAGAAGCTGTGTTCGAGATGGGAGCAGGCCTCTCGCTGTCGGAGTTCAGGATCAGGCAGCAAACCGGCTCAAGCTGCGGTGATTAAGAGTCATCGTGGTG
>DATBDZ010000419.1:0-9443 GCA_036276235.1 Humisphaera sp.
GTCGGTCACCGGTGAGGGAGACGCGAAGCTCCCTTCGGTTTGATGCCTCCCCTCATGCGGCACTTCCTCGCGCGCCACCTGCTGCCAGAGCGTCTTGCCGGTTTTGCGATCGATGCAGAGAACGACGAATTGGTAGGCTTCGGAAGGCGGCGGCCCGCCTCCAAACCCGCCGCGCCCCCGACGGCCGCCTTGAGGGGCAGCCTGCGCGGACGAGGCAGCAGTCGCGCCTGCATGGCCAGTATTGATCGCCACTTGAATGAAAACGCGATCGCCCCAGATGATCGGCGTGCTGGTGCCTTCGCCCGGCAGCGAAGCTTGCCATTTCAGATGGCTCGTCGCGCTCCAGTTGATCGGCGGATCCGCTTTAGGAGCGATCCCATTACCCATCGGCCCGCGCCACTGCGGCCAGTTTTCCTCAGCCGCAGTATCCGCGGCCCGCGCGCGAGTAAAGCAGATCGCAAAGAGGCAGACAACAGCGATGAAAAAATGATGACGGCAAAATAGAAGATTCTTCGATTCTGGGGGCATTGATCCTCTCCACTTGTACTTGTCCGATCTCTACATGCGCGGGATTGGAATTTGTCTCAGTAAGCCGTGCGTGCCGGCGCACGCCGATCGACGATTGAGGAGATTCGTCATGCTGGGCGGCCAAGGGCCTCCGCACCCGCCACGCACGACAACGCGCCTTCTCCCTCTCCCCTGTACTCAGGGGAGAGGGCCGGGGTGAGGGGACAAACGCGTCGATTTGCGAACGGCGCCATATCGCGGCACGCCGTCCCCTCACCCTGCCCTCTCCCCTGAGTACAGGGGAGAGGGTTCTAAGAGCGAACTGAATGCTCGAGAAACTTCCCAAAGGGATCTGGCCGTTGCGAGAGTGTCGGCCAGATGCTTCGGAGTACCTGCTCTGAAAATGTTGGCGGCCGTACGCAAACGCCACGGGATGCTAACGCAAGCCCATGCCACCCAATTTGAAAGTTATCGCAAAATCGGGTGGCATGGGCTCGCGACAGCGTGCCCGTGGCGTTCTTCGTGCATCGCAGGCGTGCCAAAGGCATCTGACCACTCAGCATCATGGTCTCGTCGATTGCACATGGATTCCCGCCGTACTACGTGAACGTTGATCGCCAATCGCTTACCCTGATGCTATTGCTTGTCCAACACAAATCGAGGTAACCGATCGTGAACCGTCCGCTCGTCATCGGCCATCGTGGTGCCTGTGGCTATCGCCCGGAGCACACGCGCGCCAGCTTTGAGATGGCGCTGGAGATGGGTGCCGATGCGCTGGAGACTGATTTGGTGCCGACGCGCGATGGCGTCCTGATCTGCCGACACGATGCTGAGCTTTCGCTCACGACCGATGTTCCGTCGCGGCTGCAATTTGCGGAACGACGGACGACCAAAGTGGTGGATGGCGCGGCATTCGACGGATGGTTTGTCGAGGATTTTACCTGGGAGGAGATTCAGACGCTGCGTTGCCGCGAGCGATTGAGCTTTCGGGATCATCGTTTTGACGATCAGCTTCCGATCATGAGCTTGTACGAACTGCTGCAACTGGCCGCCGAGGCGCGGGCGCAGTCGCGTCCTGATTTGCTGCTGGTGCTCGAGCTGAAGCATCCGACGTATTTCGCGGCGGCGGGCCTGGATGTCGATCAATTGCTGATGCACACGCTGGAATCCACCGGCGCGGTGACCGACCAATCGCCTATGATTGTCGAGTCGTTTGACGTCTCCATCCTGCGGCGAATGCGCGAGCGAAGCTCGGTTCGCCTCATCCAATTGCTCGATCGCGCGGATTGGCGGCCGTTTGATTTTCAGGCATCCGATGATCCGCGCACCTACGTCGACCTGATGACGCCGAACGGATTGCAGGAAATTGCTTCATATGCCGATGCGATCGGCGCGTGGAAGCGATTGATCGTGCCGGCCCGAACGGAATCGACGGCGGCGGATGTTCGCCTGGATGCGCCGACCTCCCTGATCGACGATGCGCACGCGGCAGGCCTGGATGTTCACGCCTGGACGTTTCGCAGTGAGCCACAATTCTTGGCGGCCGATTACAATGGAGACGCGGCCGCCGAATATGAGCAATTTCGCGGGCTCGGGTTGGATGGATTCATCACCGACTCGCCCGACGATGCGCATGCCGCTCTGGGTTGAAATGTTCCCATTGATATCCGCCGCTGCGGCCGTGGTCGGCGATGGCGCGGGCGATGTTGCTTGTCGAGCGACCGACGAATTTGGCCGCGGAACTGAGGCTGGCAAACCGCCGGCGAAGCTGCACGCACCAGACGCCTCGTGCGCGGCCGCGATGTGTTTTGGCCGGTCGTGGCTCGTGTTCAGGCAGCTCAGTTGAGATGCGAATTGAATGATCTTCCAGCTTGAGCTGCCGCTGCTCCCACCACGCCTGCCGCGCCTTGTGCGATTTAATGATCTCAAAGTAATGCTCGGCGAAGGTCCAATCCGGCTTTAACTCCATGATGGACAGGAACTTGAACGTATACTCGACCGCCTTCCTCTTGCTCATGTTGCCACCTTTCCCTGTACCCAAACAAATACCGAATATACGTAGCGATGATAGCAATAAACTAGCAGTGGGCAACAAAAATCTTCCGGATTCTTCTGGCATTTTTGATCGGTGTTTGTAAGGTATGGGGATATGGCTCGAAACGTAAGCGTTGCGGGGCAAAAATTCGCCGCGATTCGGCGCGAGCGCTATCTCACGCAGGAGGAGTTCGCGCAGCGGCTGGCGATGTCCGCCGCCAATGTGCGGCGGATCGAACAGTCGGATACCAGCGGCATGCATTTCAAAAACCTGCGACGCCTCGCGACGCTGGTTAAGACTTCACCAAAGCAACTACTGGAACAAATCGGCGTCGCGGATGAGGCCTCGACTGATGGCGCCCCGTCCAATGGCGATTGCGATTTCCCGCGCGGAATTGCTGAAGACTCGCTGATGCCAGTCACAGAGATCGAGCACTTTCATGGCGTTTCCGCGACACGAACCGAAGACCGCACCGCCGTGCGCCGTGCCGCGATCGTTGTGCCCCAAGGCACCGATCGGCGATTTTCGGTGACGATCGACGGCGACTGCATGGAGCCCAAATACCAGCACGGCCAGATCGTCGTCTTCTCGATCGATGCCGCCGAGCGGGAGGGGATCATCGACGGGCGGAATTATTTCATTCAGTTTGTCGATGGAGATAACACGTTCAAGCGCATCTTTCTCGATCCGGAGAACCGCGAGTCGCTGTTGCTCAAATGTTGGAATGAGAAGTATCCGCCGCGCACGGTCGAGCGGTCATCGATCAAACTGCTGGCGCGGGCGATGCACAAGTTTGTGATGGATGAAGCCTGCTGAATCTTGGGGACCGGACATGTCGCAGGAATTTGTACGGTGGATCGAGCATCGAATGAGGATGCTTGGGATTGTATCGCCGGAGGGTTTGGCCGACGCGGCGTGCCTGCCGCGCGAAGCGGTGGCTGGAATTCTCGATTCCAGATCATTGCGGCGCGCCGGCCGCAGCGTGCGCGGCTACCTCGCCCGTGCGCTTCAAGTGCGGCTGCGCGATCTGGAAGATCTGATCGCCGGGCGGATCGCCTGGATTGATGATGCCCGCCGATATGAGTGGGATCGGCACGCGCCCGATTTTCTTCGACCCGGGCGCTCCGAAGAGCTAGAGCCGGTCCCCTGCCCGGAAAAAGTCGGCGTCCCAATTGTCGGCGTCATCGAAGGATCAGGGCTTGCGCGATGGGTCGAGGAATTGCCGGCTGATCACGTGGAGCGCCTGCCGATCCGATTTCCGAAAGCGCCCGATGCCTTTGCGATGCGAACTTGTGAGGCCTTCGATTGCTTTGACGGAGCGACTGCGATCGTATTTCGCAGCCTTCCGCCGGGGGAAATTGCTGATGGAGATTTGTGCGTGATGACGCACGGGATCGACGAGCTAAGCTCAGCGGGTCGCGTCGTGGGGAAGACTGATACTGTGTTGCAGTTGAGGATCGGCGACAAAGTCACCACGGTTTCGCTGGACACAGTCCTCCGCGCCGCCCGCGCGATCGGGTCGTGGCCGCCACATGTGTGATAGATCGCTCTCAGATTTTGAGCGCGTTCGGGCGCTAAGGAGCTGCGCAAAGATAACTAATCCCATTTCCGTGTCATTCAGGGGGGTCTTACGGGTGCCATGTCCCACGCTTGCGTGGGCATGTCTGTCAGCGGGATAGAGGCCGTTTGCGATCACACGACATGCCCACGCAAGCGTGGGACATGGCACCCAAATGAACAGATGAATTCCGATGGGGTATTTGTGTGCGGCGCCTGACTACGGCACTACCGCAGGAGCCGTCTTGGCGCGCGAGCGTCTTGCAAGCTTCCACAATCCCCAGATCAAAAATGCCCACGGCGCGATGAGGCAAATCCCGATCGTGATCCACATCAGGCTATAGCCCAGGCCCTTGAGGCTCGTGAGCAGTCCGTTGCGGATGTAGTCCGACATGCTCTCGGTGCCGCCGAGGCTTGCAGCGGAATCCGATAGCGTGACCTCGATCCGTGCGCGGGCCAGGGGGCTGTCGGGGATTTGCGTGTTCAGGCTCGATTGCTTCGTGCGGCGATTGCCCATCGCATCAATCTGATCGAGAACCGCCTGTGCCTTGTCGGCGGGGACATCGATCGTGATGACCGATGTCGTATGCCCGCTCGAATCCTGCGATGTGGAGGGCGATTCCGATTGCCGCCCGCCCATGCTGGCCGCCGCCTTGATCAAGTCTTCGGCGGCCTTTTGCACATCCATCACCTGCACGCCCATTCGCGTTGTTTCGCGCGGCGACTGTTGATCGGCGCTCACCAGCGTCAGCTCGATGCGCAGCTTTTCCACCGCGATCTGCCCTTCGGGCACGCGATGCATCTGCCGCGACAGAATCGCCGTGTTCTTCTTGAGCAGATCGTTCATCGCCGGCGCGGCACTCTGCGGCAGATCGAAGATCAGCCGCGCGCTGATGTTTTGCGGATCCTGCTCGTTCAGTTCCGAAACGAGAATGCGTCCGCCCTTGGGCACACCCGCGCGGATGGCGTTGAACGAATCGACAACGCTCGCCGCCGCCAGTTGCGTCTGCACGGTTTCGCGCGCCGGCAGGCGGTCGGCGCTGCTGATCGTCATCGCAAAGTGAATCTTCGTATCAACCGTGTTCTCCGTATCGGTCGATCGCGTCACGACACGCGCCACGACATCCGAAGAATGATGCATCGCCTGCTCGATCGCGCCGACCGCGTCGCGCGACACTTCGAAGTCGATCGTGCCGGTAACATTTTGCGCGTCCTGCTCATTCAATTGCGAGTTGATGATGCGGCCAGCCTTGCTATGCACGGCGTTGAGCACTTCGTTGAACGCGTCAGCGACCTGCCCCGCCGCCAGTTGCACCTGGTGCGTCTCGCGCGCCGCAAAAGCCGCCAGCGAAGAAACGGTGACGGAGAACCCGCGCTTCGATTCGGTGACATTTTGCGTATCCGGGCTTTCGCTGGTGTCGGTCTTGAGCACTTCCCCGATCCCGCGAATCGCGGCGAGAATCACATCCGCCTTGTCGGCCGGCACATTGAAATTGATGATCCCCGCCGATTGATCCGGGCGCGGCTTGCTGATGGTCGAGGTCACCACCCTGCCGCCCGCGCTATTCACCTGATCGATCAGATTGCGATACGACTCCTCGACATTGGGCGCTACAATCAGCAGCGTCGTCGTGCGGCGAGGGGCGATGTTCGCCAGGTTGTAGATCGTCAGATTGACGACGACATCCTCGCGCTTGATTCGCAGCGGATCGGCCCGGGTGGCGGCCCCTTCGCCGGCAGAGCTCTGCGAACGCTGCCGCTCGAAATGCGCCATGCGCCCCTCAAGCTGCTTGACCCGCGCGATGACCGCCTCGGCGGCATCCGGGGGCAGCAGCGCGCTGATCGTCGCGCGATATTGGCCGGCGTCAAATTGCTTCAGCTCCGAAGCCGTGATGCGCCCCTTTGCCTCGGCGATCGCCTCGCGGGCTTTCTGATATGCATCTTCCACCTTCTCAGTTTCCAGCGACATCGCCACGGTTTCCGTTTCGTTGGCGACGGCCGGCGTCTTGATGTCGCGCTCAAACAGCGTGACGGAAAGCGTCGAGAGGGAGATCAGGTTGTTGAAATAACGAATCTCCCCTTCCAGTTGCTCGATCTTCTCCCGCCACACGCCGAGCTGTTTCTCGGCTTCGAGCAAATCCTTCACGGCGCCTTTGCCGTTCTTGATGATGTCCAGCAGCCGCTCCTGCATCGCATGGGCGGCACGCAGCGCGCTTTCGGTATCAGTATATTGCTTGGTGACATCCTGCGCGCCGATGCGCTGCGTTCGCAGATCGCCGATGCCGCGCAGCTTGAGCACCAGCGTATCCAGCCGCTCCGGCGGGCAACGCAGCACAACGCGGCCTTTCACTTTGCCGTTCGGCAGCTTGTCCGATTCGGTGGTGGAAACATAACCCCCCTCTTCGCCGGCAATCTTGCTGATCTGCATCACCGAAGAATCGAAGCTATCGACTTCAAATTCGATGTCGCCATTACGGATAATCTTGGGCCCCACCGAAGCCGGCGGCTGCTGAACGTTCGGTTGTTGCTGAACGTTCGGCTGCTGCGGCGGCGGTGTTGCAGGCGTCGGAGGAGTTTGCGCATCGCCAGGCTGGGGCTCGCCCTTCGCGGGCGCGGGGACGGTTTGCTCCCCGCGAGCAAGCGTGTCGCCGCGACCGGTGCCCGCCTCGGTCACGATGGATAGCTTCCCTATTTTTGGGGCGTTCAGCTCCATTCCCCGATCGCCCAGTGACTCGGCTTCTCCCCTGAATTGCCGTTCGGAAACACCGCGCTCGGCCCCGAAATCCGTGTGTTGCTGCGGGACGCCTGCCGGCTCCGCCGCCGGATTTCGCGCCACGACGATCTCTCTGTTGGGCGCCTTTTCTCCGTCTACGCCCTGAGCAATGCCGTCTTTCAACACGTCGGCGGATTTTGATTTCTCCTCGATCGACAGATCAGTCATGCCACGTCCGCCCTCGAGGCCGTATTTAACGCCCGCCGGTTTCTCTGTCGGACCGGCAATCGGCTTTCCGGCGGTGTCGGTGAATCGCTGCCGCAGGAGGCTGACGGCGTGGTCGGCATCGGCCGATTTGCGATCCGAAAGATCACTCAGATCGCGCACTTCGGAGGACGCCGCAACGCCCGTACTCAGACTGAAATACGAATGCTCGGCGAGCTTCTTGTCTTTCTCCAGATCGTTCAGATTCAAAGCCACCTGCGGCTTCGAAGGCTGCGGCACGCCGCGCAATCCCTCCTTGTCCTCTATTGGAAGCAGAATAGTGTCGAACTGATCTTTCGGAGAAGCGGGGGTATCGCCAAAGGCAACGTTTGGCGTCGCGCCGGCCTGCGACTGACGACCCATGGGCTCTTTTCCCAGCTCAGCCTTAAAGCTGTAAGTGGGGGTGCCATTGTACGCCAGCGCGTTCGAATCCTGACGCGCTTCACCGGCTTGTTGCTTGGACGCTTCGGCAACTTCGGCCTTCGTGCCGCGCGTAATAGCTGCGATCGCGGCTCCCTTCGTGCTTAGCGACGGCACGCCTCCAGCTACCGTTTCAGATTCCGCCGCGCGGCCATATGCGTACATGTCAGACTGCGTGTTGCTCGCCAGCGACCGAGCTGGCGCTGCCTTGTCCAGCTTCTCCACTTCGCCGACGATTCGGCGGACGTTGGTCGCCGAATCGGTGATGATCATCGTATCGCTGCCGGCATTTGAAACCGTCGAGCCAGCCAACTTTGGCGCGAGTTGCTGCCGCACTTTCACGGCGTCCACATTTTTCAAAGGCACGACCTGCGTGATCACTTCATCGGAGATGGGAATTCGGTTCACGTCCGATCCGATATGGACGGGGAGATTCGTCATCGCGGCCGTGTCTCGCGAAATAATCCGAAGCGTGCCATTCTCGGGAACGGCGGTGTAGCCGACGGATTTGAGGGCGGCCTGCATGGCGACGGTCGCCTGGTTCAGGGTCACGGGCTGGTCTGAGTTAAGTGTTACCCGCCCGTCGATCGGCCGATCTGTAGCAACCTTGTAACCAAGCTTCTGTGCGAGGTCGTCAAGCACCTGATGGACCGGCGCATCTTTGTAATGCAGTTGAATAGCCGGGGCGGCATTTGCCGAGTTGCGTCCTGCCGCGCCGCGGTTCCAGTCCACAATTGGATCGGAGGTGGTATCGTCCGACAGACCCAGCCCGATTTGTCGGAGGCTCGTCGTGACACGGGGATGTGCCGAGCTATCGCTGAAATGTGCGACGACGGCTCGCGCCTGCCTGCCGAGCCGTGAATTCGACAAGCCGAAGGGTAAGTCAATTCCCCGCCCGTTCATCGAAGCATTCCCCACATATCCGATGCCAGCCAACATCAGGCCGGCGGCGACACCTGCCGCGACTTTGATCACCATCGGATGAATCCGCAACCGCCGCCCCGGCGATTTGCGGAGGCGTTGCACGAGCCGATCCTCAAAACCGGGCGCGGGCCGGGCGACGGCGAACAGTTGATTCATCGCGGCGTCCATATCCGTTGCTTCCTTCAAAGCGGCCGCACATTCCGGACAACCCGCGATGTGAGCCTCAAATGCAACCCGTTCGTCGGCGGTCAGTCCGCCGGCGAGAAAGGCTTCGAGGTGTTCGTGTACGTGTGGCGTGTTCATCGTCGTGGCATGGGCGGCTCGCCCATGGTTTTCATGTTTTGCAGGGGTGAACCTAGTGTTCACCCACATCGCTCGCGCGACCCATGCAGGGCGAACACAAGGTTCGCCCCTACCAATGCGCGTCACCCGTAGGGGTGAACCTCGTGTTCACCCATGTTCCCCGCGCGAGCACATCGGGCGAACACGAGGTTCGCCCCTACCAATGCGCCTCACCCGTAGGGGTGAACCTTGTGTTCACCCCTTTCCGTCGCGCGGGTCGGCACCGGGCGAAGACAAGCTTCGCCCCTACGGGGCTCCGCCCATCGACTCCCTCAACCTCTTCATCCCCCGATGCAGCAACCCGCGCAGCGATCCGTTGCTTAACCCAAGCTGCTGCCCGATCGTTTCGTAGTCGGCTCCGGTGATATAGCGGAGCATGAGCGGCTCTCGGTATTCCTCTGGGAGCGATCGGAGCAGGCTGAGGACCTGCTGCCGCCTTTCGCTTTGCTCGGCCGCCTCGGCGGGGTCGCCGGCCGGGTCGGCAATCCGGGGGAAAATCGCGTCGCCGTCCACTTTCGCGCCGAATCGTTTCTTGCGCCGATCGCGCCGCTGGGCATCGGTGGCGGCGGTTCGGGCGATGGTGAGCAGCCACGCGCGAAAGCCGCCGGGGTCCTGCACCTGATGGATCGACCGCCAGGCGATCAGATACGTCTCCTGCGACAAATCCTCGGCCCGGTGAAC
>DATBDZ010000420.1:0-7206 GCA_036276235.1 Humisphaera sp.
AGCTGATCAAGCGGTCGATGTACGGCAGAGGCAACATTGACCTACTACGCCTCCGCGCGAATGCCCGAGCGCCGTAAAAAATTCAACTCGCCAAGTCCGCCGTGATGACACGAGCCGAATCACCAAATGTGCGGAAGAACCAAAAAACGGTTCAAAAGGTTGCAGGGCGGGTCGGCCGCATACTTTGCGCCAAGGCGCCGGGAAGGCCGATGAGATCGGGGTACTACATGGACTTACGGCGATTTCCGCCCGCGGCACGACTGGGTGGAAATCAGTTCAGGAGTCGCGCCCAGTCGCGCGGCACCCCGTTGGCTGCTCAAAAAGCGGGATTGGTCGCGCGACAGTCGCGCCGGTAAATCCGCTGCGAAATTCTTGTAAGTCATCTGAAGCTTATGCCGTCGTGCGGCCGGTTTGATCGGCGGTCAGATCGTTTGACGTGGTCGTAGCGGTCGTTGGCGTTTCTTTGCGGTGACTTCGTTGTTGAGGCTACACGTGTGAATCGTGCTTCGTCAGCGCCGGCAGGCTGCGTTTTCTTCGCGGCTCGTTGGGTTCGGCTTTGTCCTCACCGTAGGCACGACCGTAACCGTAGGCGCTGTCGTCAAATGCTTCGCTTTTTCGCGGGACGTCATTGACGATCACGCCCAAAATGTTTGCCCCAACTGCCGCCAGGCCGTCGCGGCTCAGGCGGCTGAGCTTGCGCGTTGTCTTGTTGGCGCGAAGCACCAGCAGCGTCAGATCGCACGAAGCCGCGATGATCCGCGAATCGGCCAGCCCCATGACCGGCGGCGAATCGATGATGATCTGATCGTATTTATCCGTCAGCGTTTCCAGCAGCTCGGAGAACTCATGGCCGTTGAGCATCTCCGAAGGATTGCGCGGCTTGGGCCCGCACTGCATGAGATCCAAACCCGGCAGCGGCGTCGATTGAATCGCCCGTCCCCAGGCGATCTGTCCCGCCAGCACGCCCGACAATCCCAGCGCGCTGGGCTTGATGCCGAACACGACATGCTGCCGCGGATTGCGCAAATCAGCGTCCATCAGCAGCACGCGCTTGCCCGCCTGCGCCATGACACACGCGAGATTGGCGGCGGAAGTCGTCTTTCCATCGCCGGAATTTGGCGACGTCACGAGAATGACTTTCGAGCGATCTTTGGGCGCGCCGAAATAAATTGCCGTCCGCAGCGAGCGATACGCCTCGGCGACATCGCTGGTTGGATCGAGCACGACTTTCTGCGCGGTGACGGTGGGGCTGACGACCGCCGGCATCTGCGGCACGACGCCCAGCACCGGCATCGCCAGCGAGTTGCGAATCTCGTCGGCGGAGCGAAGCCGATCGTCCATCCAGTCGCGGAAGAAGGCCAGGCCAATGCCCATCATCAGCCCACACAGCAGCGCGAGCGCCATCGTGCGCTTGGGCGCGGGCTGCGATTGTTTGGCGTACGACGCATGATCGAAGAAGTCGATGTTGACGCCGCCGGCTGCTGCTTGCAGCTCGATTTCGTGGATACGGTTCTCGTAAGTTTCGATCGACTTCGCCAGCCGCGCCGCATCTTCCTGAAGGTGGCTGTACTCGGCCATCTTCGCATTGACGTCGATCGCCTTGCGGTTTTGCTCGTCGAACTGTTTTTGCAGATCATCTTCGATCGCCTTGTTGCGAAGATAGCGGCGTTCGACGGCGTCGGCGTAGCTCTCGGTCATTGACTCGAGGCGCTGCCGCGCCTGCTGAAGCGTCGGATGTTCCGGGCCGTAGCGCGCCTGGTAGAGCTGAATGGCCTGCTGCATTTGCCCGATCTGAAGGCGAAGCGACTGCTCATCGTCGGCCAGTGTCGTGATTCCCAGATTTGGGTCAGCCTGGCGATCGCGATGCACGGCTTTGGCCGCCTCATCGGAATCCTGTTTGGCTTTGACGGTTTCCTGGTGCTGGGCCGTGAGTGTTTGCGTGATGCTGGCCAGTTGCCGGAAGATGACGTTGTCCTGCTCCTTGCCGTTGAGCAGGCCATACTGCCGCTCCATCGCGGTCATCTGCTCGCGCTTGGCGGTAATCTCGTGATCAACTTCATCGCGCTTGCTCTTGATCGCCTCCAGCACATCCTGGCCGTTGGAATGCTTGTGGGGGCGCGTCTGGTATTGGATGTAATTGTCGACGACCGCGTTGACGATTGCCTGCGCTTCGTTGGGATCGGGGCCTTCAAAGTAAACGAGGACGGTGTCGTCCTTCTTGCCGACTTCCACTTCGAGGCCGTCGCGCAGCGTGTCAACGGAATTGGCGGCGTTCCTAAATGTTCGCAAATCCTTGATCAGTTCCGCGCCGGGGACATTGGCCGGCATGCTCAGGACGCTGGCGAGAATGTCGCGGGAGAGGAGCTTTTCGCGCTGGGTGTAGAGGAAGTTGGTGAGCTGGTAGTAGTCGCCGCTGTTGTCGCCGGCGTAGCGCGAGCCTGCGGGCTTGATATCCATCCTGCCGCGGCTGGTGTACATCGGCCGCGCGGTGGCGATGTAAGCGATCGCCAGGCCAACAGCGACGATCACAGGTCCGATAGCCAGCCAGCGCCGGCGCCAGATGACGCGCCAGAAGTTGCTGCCGCCGCGCCCATCGGACAAGCCGCCGCGCGGCGGAGCGTAGGCCGGCAGTGCCGCCGGTGGGTCCAGTGGATGAGGTGTGGGCTGGATGATTTCGGTTCTCCCGAACGACGATTGAGAAACGCGGTACCCGTCCATAAGTGATACATCTGTCGGCTGGGTACAAAACACCTGTGGGCGTCCGAGAATCCTACCCACGGGCGGCGGCTGGCCGCAAATCTGGACAAACCTGGCGACCTGTAAAGTTTGCGCGGGTTGCTATATGCTATCGTCGTCGGGTCAATCCGACGCGCGCACTACGAGTAGCAGTATCGGAAGGGTCGGAAAGGATCGACGATGGGGATGGTCAATGTTCAGATATGGGACGCAACTGGCGCCAAGCGGCAGGATGTCCAGATGCCCGACGACGCGCCCATCAATCGCATCATGGCGGTTCTACTGGAGAAAATGAACTTCCCCCAATACGCGCCCGATGGCCAGCCGCTCAGCTACAAATTTCATCATCGCGCCTCGGGGAAACAGCTTCTGGATGAGCAGTGTCTGGCTGATCTTGGGGTAAAGAATGGAGACGTGCTGCGCCTGCAGCCGGAGATCACCGCGGGATGAATTTGCCCGAGCCTCAGATCAAGATCATGCCGACAGAGCGCACGGAGGCTGCTCCCGCCCGTCCGCCGATTATTCAAGTCTCCAACGCCGATACGACTGCCGCCGAGAACGACCGCTTCCATCGCTTCAAGCTGATCAGTTGGTGGGATCAATCCAAACTTTCGCGGGCCAGAATTCTGGTCGTCGGAGCCGGCGCGCTGGGCAATGAGATCGTCAAGAACCTTGCGCTACTGGGCGTCGGGAATGTTTTGATTGCCGACCTGGATCGCGTGGAGAACTCCAATCTCTCGCGATCAATTCTCTATCGCGCGTCCGATAACGGTGGCTACAAAGCCCAAGCCGCCGCCCGCGCCGCGAAGGATATCTACCCAGACATTAAAGCAGAAGCGTTTGTCGGCAACGTCGTCTATGACTTGGGCCTTGGCGTTTTCCGCTGGGCGGATTTGGTGATCGGCGGCTTGGATAACCGCGAAGCACGCCTGGCGATCAACCGCAACTGTTGGCGAGTCAATCGCCCGTGGATCGACGGCGCGATTGAGCACATCCAGGGCACCGCGCGCGTCTTCGCGCCGGATGGCCCATGCTACGAATGCACGATGTCGGAAACCGATTGGAAGCTGCTGCAGAATCGCCGCTCGTGCAATCTGCTTTCGCGCAGCCAGATGGAGGCGGGGCGCACGCCCACGACGCCGACCATCAGCTCGATCATCGCGGGCGTGCAATGCCAGGAAGCCGTGAAGCTGTTGCATGGGCTGGAGACGATTAGCGGGCGCGGGTGGGTCTTCAACGGATTTGGCACCGATGCCTATCAGGTCGAATATCAGCGCAAGGAATCATGCTACAGTCATGAGATTCTTTCGCAGATCGTCTCTCTGAAGGGCGGCGCAGCCATGCTCACCGTCGGCGTGGCACTCGAAGAAGCACGGCATCTGCTGGGGCCAACCGCCGAACTGGAACTGGCGCGCGACGTACTTGAGAAACTCATCTGCCCGAATTGCAAACAGGAAGAAGTCCTGTTTACGTCGCTCGGCAAAGTCGGCGCAAACAAGTCGGCTTGTCCGCAATGCCCGGGCGTTCGCCGCGAGGTCGTGACTTTCTACAAGATTCGCGGGACGGAATCTTTCATGAATCGCACGCTGGCGCAGATTGGCGTGCCGGAATTTGATATTCTCATCGCGCGGACACGGGATCGCGCTGTTGGGCTGGAATTGACTGATGACGGTGGTGCCGTTCTGGGATCGCTCGATCGCGCGGAGGCAGCGGCGGGTGAAGAAGGACTTTCATGGGAGTAGGACGCAGAGGCAAGTCCCAGCCTGCCGTAGATCCGCTGGCGGCGACCGCTACGCAGGACGATGTCCGGCGCGAGTTGGACGAATTCGCGCCGCCGTTGCGGGCAGCTCGCAAGCCGCCGCAAACGGGCGAGGAAGTTCCGGCACCCGATGCGCCGCCGGAGGCAAACAAACCCGCGGCGGACCGCCCGGCTGCCGACGCCCGGGATCTCAAATCACAAGATTGGCCCGCGCGGGCAACGCCCGCCATCACCGCAAAACGCCAGGCCGGCTATCAGGTCATCTTCCGCCAATCTGTTCTCGATGAGATTCACGCGCACGCGGGCGGCAATGTCGAAGTCGAAATTTGCGGCGTGCTGGTCGGGAATGTCTATCACGATGACTCCGGACCGTATGCCTACATCGAAGCCGCCATTCGCGGAAATGATGCCGTCACGCAGCAGACGCAGGTGACCATCACCTCGGAAACCTGGTCGAAGATTCACGAGGCCCTGGAGCGCGATCACCCGGACAAGCGGATCATCGGCTGGTATCACAGCCATCCGGGGTTTGGCATTTTCTTGTCGGGGATGGATCTGTTCATCCAGGAGAATTTCTTCAATGCCGCCTGGCAGGTGGCGTTTGTTTACGATCCGGTGGGGCATGATGAGGGCGTCTTCGTCTGGCGCGGCGGGCGCGCCACGCGCGAGCCGCACCTTGTTGAAAACGATACCGGCGCGGCTGTTGTCACCAGCGGCTCCAATGCCGGCGCGATCGTCGAGATTCAACGCCGCATCGATGGACTCGAAAACAAAGTCATCTGGCTGACGACCGCCACGATCGTGCTGCTGGCGGTGGCGCTTCTATGGCCTCTGGCATTTATCAGCTATTTCCCCGATACTGTGCGCGGGTTGATTAATACGAGCGATGAGCAGCCGATCGATCAGCCCAGCAAGGATTCGCCCCGTGCGAATCCGATTCCGGGACCGGACCGAACCTCGGACGCAAACCGGTAGTATTGGTTCGAGTGCGGGACGTGGGTTTTTGAACGGTTGGCACATTATCTTCACCGACCATGGACGACGGTAAGATCAGCATATCCTGGGACGAGCTTAAGACCCGGCGAGTCGAGAATCGTTTGCGCGAGCAGCAGGCCGTCGCGCGCAATCGCGCCTACTCGCAACTGAAGGAAGACGCGCTTCCCGAAGCGACGCCGACCAAGATCAGCCTCTGGCAGAACACGCTGGTGGTGATGACGATTTTCGGCTTGCTGGGCGGCCTGCTCGCCTGGGGCGCGCGGCGGACGTTTACGATTGCTCTGCCCTGGATCGGCCCGCACGTCCTTCACTACGACGCCAAGGCGAGCGATAACTCCAAAAAACTCCAAAGTGACATCCTGAAGCTTACCGCTAGCGTCGATCTGGGCCAGAAAACCCAACAACAAGCTGATGCTGCAATCGAGGTGCTTCAGAAGGAGGGGCGAGCGAATCCCTATTACATTCTCGCGACTGATGCAACTCTATCTGATCGTGAACGGGCACGGCGAGAAGCTGTCCTGCAGGCGCAGGATACGCGCAACAACGCGATCATTGAACTGATCAGCTTTGGATTGTGGGGGCTGATGATCGCGGTTTGTCTTTCGATTGCCGAGCCGCTGGCGCAGCATAAATACCAACGCGCGTTAACTGATGGCCTGGCCGGCGCGTTGCTGGGGCTGATGGCGGGCGTTGCCGCCGCGGCGCTGAGCGGTCATCTAGTGAATTGGATCACGGCGACTTTTGCCAACAGTTCCGACGCGCTGCGCAATTCCTTAAAGTTTGCGGGCATCTTCGGCGTGCTGGGCCTGCTGCTGGGCATCGCATGGGGACTGGTTTCCTGGAACCGTAAGAAGCTGATGTTCGGCGCGATCGGCGGATTGGTCGGCGGCTTGCTCGGCGGCGCGCTGGCGACGGCGGTGCTCCGCCTTACCGGCGGAAGCCAGGAAGTCGCGAATTTGGTCGCCCTCTTGTTCATCGGCGGCGTCTGTGCCCTGGGCACCGGCTTCATTGAAAACGCCGCCAAGGCCGGCTGGCTTAAAGTCACCACCGGCATCATCGCCGGCAAGCAGTTCATCCTCTATCGCAATCCCACCTACATCGGGAGCGCGCCCGACTGCCAGATCTATCTCTTCAAAGACCCCAAAGTCGGCAAGCGTCACGCGGCCATCCATCTCACGCCCGCCGGCATCGAGATCGAAGACCTTCCGCTGGGCATCGAAACCTTCGTCAACGGAAAACCCATCAAGCGCGCCCCCTTGCACAACGGCGACCAGATCGCCATCGGCACAACGCAGTTCATTTTCAAAGAACGCCGGCCGGCCGCCGGGAAGTAGACGGCTGCGAGAACCGGTCTAGCGATCGCTTCATCTTAAAACGGGCCAACCCAACCGTCATGCTGAGAGCCCGTGAATTTTTAGCGCGCTTTTTTCATCACGTGGCGCTATAAGGTACGAATGGAGAAAGTTCAGAGCAAGGACGTTGGGCCGGTTCGTCTTCGTCTGCCTGATCGCTCGCAGGTGCAGATGGTGATTCAATGTCCCGACGAGCTGATTCCCGCGGATCATCAGGCCCGTATCATCTGGCGGGTGTGCCAGTCGCAGGACCTGTCGGAGTTTTGTGAGCCGATCAAGGCACGCGAAGGCCGATGCGGACGCGACGCCACGGCGCCGTCGCTGCTGGTGTCGCTGTGGTTATACGCCGCCGTGCGCGGGATC
>DATBDZ010000421.1:0-9294 GCA_036276235.1 Humisphaera sp.
ATCCAGGACCACAATCGCCATTAGCATCGCAGTGGGGGCCATGCTTTACCCCGAGCACGTATGTACTCAGCGAATTTAAGGGGGTCGGGAGTCCTTCCATCGGATCGATAGCCGATTGACCACTTGAGGGGCGGGTAGCCGCTCGAAGGGGGTCGGGAGTACTTCCGCCGCTGTGGATTGGACTCGTACAGCGTGGCTGACAGTCTCCGTCAGGAGCCCGTAGACGTGCAAATCGCGAAAGGATTGTCGGAAGAGGGTCGTGTCGGAAGGGGGTCGGGAGTCCTTCCATCGGATTGATGACCCATGGCCGCTCAAATGGGCGCGGCCTGATCGAAGGGGGTCGGGAGTCCTTCTTTTCGCTCGGGAGCCTTTCTTTCGGATCGATGGGCAATTAGCTATACTTTGCTTATGCCCAGAAAAATTCGCGTGGCGGCAGGCGGTGTGGTTTATCACGTCTTGAACCGTGCCGTTGGGCGGGCCGACCTCTTTCACAAGCCTTCCGACTACGCCGCATTTGAGAAGATTCTTGCGCAGTCAAATGAGCGGCTGGCAGTACCCGTGCTGGCGTATTGCCTCATGCCCAATCACTGGCATCTGGTGTTGTGGCCGCGCAAGGATGGAGATTTGAGCAAATTCATGCGGTGGCTGACGGTCACCCATGCGCAGCGGCATCACGCACACTACAAAGCCGTCGGCACAGGACCGGTTTATCAGGGGCGCTTCAAGAGCTTTCCGGTGCAGGATGATCGGCATTTGCTCATCGTGTGCAGATATGTCGAGCGAAATCCGCTGCGGGCCAACCTCGTTTCGCGCGCGGAGGCGTGGATGTGGTCGAGCCTCCACCAGCGCCGCATGGGGCACCCGTCGCCGTTCCTGTTGGCCGAAGAGGACTGGCCGCTACAAAGGCCCGCCGACTGGCTCCAATGGGTGAATCGTCCGCAGACCGCGAAAGAGGAAGCAGCGGTTGTGCAATCCATCCGCCGCGGTCGTCCCTTCGGCGAAGACGCCTGGCAACGCCAGACCGCGCGGCGTTTAAGCTTGCTCGCCAGCCTGAACCCAACTCACCGGGCACCAAGGAAAACGAAGAAATCCTAATCGCATAAAATACTTGCGTTGAATGGGCCGCAGCGGCATGTGGAAGGACTCCCGACCCCCTTCCGGTGGCCGAAGAACGTTGTCCATTTGCGAGGACCCACATCTTCCGGAAGGACTCCCGACCCCCTTCCAGCGGGCCACTTCGTCGTTTGGAATTCGAAAGGCGAAGAGCGGCGCACAGTATGTTGCAATAATTGAAATTTGCTCGACCGAACGCGGTGGCTATAGTGCAACTTTAGGGTGAATGGCGCGGCGACGGGACTGGCGTTGCCGACTTTGCTGGCTATCGGGTGAGGCCGCGGGCTTTCAATGCGTCGGTGTGATCGGGCTCTGGTAATTGTTCTCGTTGGCCTTCTGCACGTGGTTATCGGGAAGAAACGGTGTCGCGAATGTAGCGATACTATGCCGTGCCGTGAGCATTTGCGGTTGTGAAAAACCGCTGGAAGGTCGTGGCAATGTCTGACGATCCTGTCCGCGCATCCGGCCCATTTCGCTTGACCCTCCACTTCGCGCGCCGGGTTTTGATCGGCGCGGCGATCCTTGGTCTGGGGGCGCTGGCTTGCGCTACGCCGATCGTCGCGGCGGATGTTGCGCCGGCGGTGCTGGGTGTGCTCTTGATCGTTTCTGCCGCGCTTCAGGCGATTCATTCCTTGAGTTTGAATGATCGGGCGCTCACTCGGCAGGCGCGTGTTGCGGCTGCGGTTTCGCTCATCGCCGGGCTATTGCTGGTGTCGTGGGATCAGGTCGTTTTCTCGTCGCTGGCGGCGCTTCTTGGGTTTTCATGGATCGTGGATGGTGGGATCAAAGTGTGGACTGCCGTGCGGCGGCGTGATGTGCCGCAGCGGCGGATTCTGCTGGCGGATGGCGCGATCAATATTGTCATCGGTCTGTGCATCGCGATTCGCTGGCCGATCAGCGGCGCATGGGCCGTATATGTTGCCGTCGGCCTGCGACTGCTTTCCACCGGATGGTCCATTCTTCTGCGGCGGGTATCGAGCGACGCTGCCGACGCAGCGGACGCTCAATCGCACCCAGATCGGCTTTTGGGTCTGCCAGCACACGCCCGGATCGCCGCCATGCGCGCGGCGATTATGGAAGATGAATTGCGCCGCGCGCCGATTGATATCCGCTGGATTCTTACATTCCTGATCGTCTTTTTCGCGATTCACATTGGCCGCATGGACGCCGAATGGAATCTGGTTGGCCTTTTCTCGCCCGCAGTCGCCGTGGCGGGCGATATTTTTTTCGCGCTGCTGATCGCCTACGCGTTGATCGTTCCGGCGCGCCTGGCCTGGCGATCGCTCAGCCGGCCGCTGGTGCGGCGATTGTGGAGATGGCTCCTCGCGCGCGATGCCGACAGGTCCGGGAGAATTCGTGCATGGATCGTTAGCCGCTGGCTTGCTCGCCGGATGCGATTTGATCTGCGTCTCGCGCGGGCGCGGCAGTCGCCGATCTCGGCGCTGCTCGCTGGATTGCGCGTCGGGCTTCCGACTGCCGCCGTCCTGATCGCGTTCGTCCCACTTCTGGGCGTGAGCTGGTACTTCAACACCGAAACCTGGGCGACAGGCGTGTGGGATACCTGGGCCGCCCACCGCACCGACCCCTGGCGCGAACAGATGATAGGTGCTGTCGGCAAGCTCAAAGCGGTCAATGCCACTTCAGATCCGGATGTCTTCCAGGTTCATCCCGACATTAAAGAAGGCGAGGATTTCAGCTTTATCGTCATCGGCGACACGGGCGAGGGAGATGCTTCGCAGCATGCCTTGCGCGATCAGTTTCTTGCTCTGGGCGCTCATCCGGACATCAAATTCCTCGTCGTCTCGTCGGATGTGATTTATCCACAGGGCGTGATGAGCGATTATGAGGCGAAGTTTTATCTGCCTTTCAAGGGATTCGGAAAGCCGATCTACGCCATCCCGGGAAACCACGATTGGTATGACTCGCTGGAGGCGTTCGCCGCCAATTTTTTCCAGCCCGAAGCGGCTCGCGCCACGATGCGCGCACGCCGCCGCGCGGATCATTTACTTACGACCACCACCGAAGCGCGCGTCGATGGGATGGTGGATCAGGCAGCCTTTTTGCGACAGCAATATGGCGTGCAATGCGCGGCGCAGCGCGGGCCATTCTTCGAGGTTCAAACGAAAGGATTCGCGCTGATTGCCGTCGATACGGGGATTCTTCGAACGATCGATTCCCAACAATGGCTCTGGCTTCGCGCCGCGATGGAACGATCGCGCGGGAAGTTCAAGATGATCATCCCCGGCCACCCCATCTACACCGCCGGACATGACGTCGGCGAAGATGACAAGGGATATGCCGCCTTTCACCAATTTCTGCGCGAATCGAGCGTGGACGTCGCGATGGCGGGAGACACGCACGACTTTGAGTTCTATCGCGAAGCGTACAAGTTTGACGGCCACGATCGGCAAATGCTTCACTTCGTGAACGGCGGCGGGGGAGCCTACATCAGCATCGGGACGGCACTGGATTGGCCAAAGAAGCCGCCGATGGATGACACCGCGTTTTATCCGCGCACCGATGACGAGGTCGCCAAGCTGGCGGTGGAGGTGCCGCGATGGAAGCTGCCGCTGTGGTGGTGGGTTCATCGCCTGAATGCGTGGCCATCGTCGCCGGAGGCGCTCGCCGCCGCCTTTGCGTCCAATCGCGCTCCGTTCTTCCAGTCGTTTGTCGAGGTGCAGGTCAAGCCATCCGCCGGTGTCGTACGCTACCACCCCTACACAGCCAACGGGCGGATGCATTGGCGCGAGCTGCAGGTTTTCGGCCAGACGATGCCGACCACGGCAAGCCCCGATGACTTCGTCGAATTCACCGTTCCAATGACAATGGTTAAGTGAATGAGATGTGAGTGATCCCCGGAAGGACTCCCGACCCCCTTCCGTACGGAAGGGGGTCGGGAGTCCTTCTGTGGTGCAGCACGTTTTTGATATGCTATTCCTCTTCGGCGACGGAAACTTTTGGCGGTAGTTTTGAGTAGACGTAAAAGAAGTAGCCGGCAACCAGAAGCATTCCGGGGATCCACCAGTAGAGTGCCAATTGCAAGCTCTCGCGCGGGGCGGCCGCCGCGATGGCCGTCAGGCCAAGCGCTGGGTTACGGGCCGGCAGCACGTACGGATGCAGGCCGAACGCGGCGGCGACGAGTGCCGCGTACAGGGATGCGCCGGATGCGATAAACGCCTGCAAGTCACGGCCGTTGCGCATCAGCACTCTGCTTGCGATCAACGCCGACGCTGCTCCCAGCGGAAAAATGATCGCCCACGGATGCGCCGCGACATTCATCCTGATCTGCGGCTGCAAAATCGAACTGGCCGTCGCCGCGAGGATCAAAATCACCACGAGCGGCATCCACAGCCAGCGAGCGATGCGCGCCGATCGCTCTTGAACCACGCCCTCGGTAAACGCGTTCAGCCACAGCGCGCCGTGGTGCGCCAGGGCAACGACTGCGGTGACGCCAACCAGCACGGTGAACCAATCCAAAATGCCGGTATCGCTCCGCACACGAAAATCAGTCCAAAGCGGCTCGAAGAAGACTCCGGTTTGATCCAGCGGCACGCCACGCACGAAATTGCCAAGCGCAGCGCCGAGGCAAACCGCAAGCAATCCGCTGGAGACGCAAAACGCCACATCCCAAAACTGCCGCCACATCGGGTCCGCGATGCGACCGCGCAATTCGATTCCCAGCCCGCGGCCGATTAGCAGCCAAAGCACCAGCATGATCGCCAGATAAAAACCGCTCAAAGAAGTCGCAAGAAGCAGCGGGAATGCGACGAACATGACGCCGCCGCCGGCGACAAGCCACACTTCGTTGGGCTTCCAGACCTGGTGAATCGATCGAATGGTTTGCGTGCGTTGCGCTTCGTTTCGTCCGACGATTAAATGAAGAATGCCGACGCCGATGTCGATTCCGCCGAACACGACGAATGACGCGAGCATTCCCCAGAAGATCCAAAACCAGAGGGTTTGCATCAGCCGCGCCCTCCCACCAGAACCAATTCGAGATCCGTATCCGTCTCATGCGATGGATCTGGCTCAGGCCCGGCGCCGATGATGCGGGTCATCACGAAGAAATAGACGAACGATAAAAACAGATACAAACCCATGAACCCGAGCATGGTGAACCAGACATTTCCGGTGGAGACATGCCGCGAGTAGCCGTCGGCGGTTCGCATCACGTTGTAGATAATCCACGGCTGGCGGCCCAGCTCGGCTGTCATCCAGCCCGCCGTATTTGCGATGAACGGGAACGGCGCCGCCAACATGAGTATCCAAAGCATCCAGCGCTGCCGATAAAGTTTTCCCCGCCAAAGATTCAGGAGGCCCAGGCTCATGATGGCGATGAAGATCGTGCCCAGGCCCGCCATGATGTGATAGGAAAAGTACAACGGGGCGACCAGATCCGGCCGCTGATCAGGCGGAAAATCTGCCAGGCCGACGATGCGCGAGGTCCAGCGCTGATGCGTAAGAAAGGAGAGGAGCCCCGGGATCTTGACCGGATTATCCAGCGTCATGGTCTCGACATCCGGCTGGCCAATCAGCACCATCGCGGCTCCGTCCTCGGTATGGAAATGGCCCTCCATCGCCGCAAATTTGACCGGCTGATACTTGTACACCTGCTTGGCCACCAGATCGCCGGTGGGCACGGCTGCCATCGCGCTGGCGATGAAGCCGACGATGACCCCCAACGAAAGACATTTGCGCGCGACGGCAACGTGCTCATTGCGAAGCAGGTGATAGCTTCCAACACATGCCGCCAGAAAACTCGCGGTGATCACCGTCCCCACCATCACATGTGAATACTGAACCAGCGCCCACCGATTTGTCAGAAGAGCAGACAGCGAGGTGAGGGCGATCCGGTGATCCGGCAATATTTCATACCCGACCGGATGTTGCATCCACGCGTTTGTGCAGACGATGAAATACCCGCTCAGCCAGCTCCCGAAGAAGACCAGAAGCGATGCAGCCCAGTGGCCGCGCTGGCCCAGCCGCTTCTCACCGTAGAGCAGGAAATAAAGAAACGCGGCTTCCAGAAAGAAGGCAAACGTTCCTTCCATCGCCAGGGTTTGACCGATGACTCCACCCGCCGCCGCCGAAAAGCGGGACCAGTTCGTGCCAAACTGAAACTCCATCGGAATGCCGGTGACCACGCCCATGGCGAAGGTGACACCCAATATCTTCGTCCAGAATCGCACGGCTCGATTTGCCGTTTCGTCGCCGCGCAGCGCCATCGACTTCATCAGAAAAATCAGCAGCGCCAACCCCATCGTGATCTGCGGAAAGATGTAATGGAACGAAACCGTGAAAGCGAACAGGCGACGGTGTAAGAGTGCCGCGAAATCCATATTGCCGCTTTCCGATCACATCCCCGCCGACCAGTATCGCCTCGGTCTCCAACAATTCAAATAGCCGCGCGCGATGATTTCGATAGGAACCGCAAGGATCCGGGGCTTCTCGCCGATGGAGCGAGGGCCCCGCGCGATTCTGCGCGACTCTGGGCGCGACTTCCGCCAGATCGTCAAGAGAAAAGATTGCGCCAAGAAACGATGACGCCAACGAGCCAGGAATTCGCTCGCTTCCCCCAAAGTACGCGGCGGGCCCGCCATGTAATGTTTTGCATCATTTTTCGCACCATTCGGTTGCATCCGCACCCGTTGCACGTTGCATTGCGACCAGCAGAAAGAGATATCAACCGCAGATGAACGCAGACGAACGCCGATAATTCAATACTCGCTCCTGCATTGATCCGCGTTCATCCGCTCTCCTCTGCGGTTAATCTTTCTTCCTTGCGCAACATCCTTCAACATTTGGCGCCACATCTTGGCGAAGTTTCAGAGGATTGAGCCGCTGAGAGCGCCAAGAGCGCGGAGACGCGCTCGAAGTCCGGGCACGTCTCTGCGTCCTCGGCGCTCTCAGCGGCGAATCTCCCTACGTTAAGAACAAAAACCATACATTATATATAGTTACTCAAAGGAGCCAGAAGCCAGCCGACTGGTTTCAAGTTTCGGGTTTCAAGAGCCGGGCGTCAGAAGCCCGTCCCTTCGTGCCTGCGTGCCTTCGTACCTTCCTCGAGAAAACTCACCCTCTCACTATATAGCAAAAGGTTTCCATTTTGGTTTGTAACTCGTTGGCAGTAAACGATTTACAAAATATGACCCCCATTTCCGATTTTTTGTCGCGCAAGCACTTGGCAATTCAGCACTTGCGGCTGTCGCGCCGCCGCGAAACCGACCCAAAAGTTATAAAATCCGAAAATTTTGTCGATGCGGCCAACTCTCCGCCGCTGCGGAGGTTATGGCAAAAGAATTTTCAGCGATCGCGCATAACTCGATATGGTTTCCCAACGCGCCGGCTCATGCACCGACGGCTGTCACGCGAAACAGCGGAGAGGCGAAGAGTGACAAACTCCTCCTTCGTCGCTTCGATTCTTCGCGTGAGAAGTTATTGGCTGCTGGCTGTCTCTCCGTCGCATCGGCGCATCATCGAAAATGCTTTCCTCTACTATAGCACAAAAACTTAGTATTTTGTTCTATAACTTGGGGAAGAGAAACGCTTTACAAATCGTGACCCCCGTATCCGGCCTTTCGCCGCACAAGTGACTGTAAATTCAGCACTTGCGACTGTAGTACCGCCGTGAAATCGATCCGAAAGTTATAAAAATCCGAAAATCTTTCGTCGCGCCTAACTACCCGCCGCTGTGGAGGTTATGGCGAAAGAATTTTCGCCGGTCGCGCGTAAATCGCTATGACGTTCTGGCCGATGTTCGTGCGAAGCTCACAGTTGCGTCGCAAATACTTTGCCCGCGCACGTCGTGAGCCGACGACAGAACCGCAGCGAACCGCCCGCACCCGGGAGTTTGTACAGCGGTTTGCCTCGGCTCGCCAGTTGGGCCCAAGCGAGCCAAGCCCGTGGTTGCGCGGCGCGCATCCGGAGGAGACCATCTTTACGCGCGACTTTATCGCCGCCCTGATACTGGTCGCGACCTAAGCCCTGATGACATACATCTAATAACTCCCGACCCGGTCGTGACCTTATGTCGGCAGCCACCCAGAGCAGGCTCGCAGCCGGTGCGTGCCCTCGCGCTATTGTATTTCAATCCGATCTGCCCCAAATTTGGCACCCATGTCCAAGCAATGGCAATGCGCGGTGATCGGAACCAGCACGGTGGGGCACACCCACGTTAAGGTGCTCTCGCAACTCGAAAACACCAAGCTGGTGGCGGTGTGCGATCTGAACCCGGAGAAGGCCAAAGCCGCCCTGGAGCGGCATGGCATCACCGGTGTGCCGATCTACAAGGATCAGCTTGAGATGCACGCCAAGCATCCGCTGGATGTGGTGAATATCGCCACGCCCAGCGGCGTGCATATGCAGTCTTCGCTGATCGCCTTCGAGCATAACGTCAATGTCGTTGTCGAGAAGCCGCTGGAGATTCGGCTGGATCGGATCGATCGGATGATCGAGTCAGCCAGGAAGCATAACGTGCGGCTGGCTTACATCTCGCAAAACCGCTGGCAGGAAGCCAACCGCGCGCTGCGGGCCGCTTCGGAGGAAGGGCGGTTTGGGAAGGTGGCGTATGCCGCCTGCTTTACGCCCTGGTATCGGCCGGATGAGTATTACTCGCTGGGCGGGTGGCGGGGGACGTGGGCCTTTGACGGCGGCGGCGCGATCATGAATCAATCGGTGCACGCGATCGATCTTTTGCAATGGATCGCCGGGCCGATCGCGCGGGTGAGCGCTTACGCGGCCAGCCGCATCCATCCGAAGATCGAGGTGGAAGACACGATGTCGGCGAGCCTGCGGTTCGCCAGCGGCGCATTTGGGACGATCATGGGAACGACGGCGATGTTTCCCGGCAGCCCGGTGCGGATTGAGATCGGCGGAGAAAACGGCACCGCCGTCGCCGAGGCGGGATTGAAGGTCTACAAGTTCCGCGAAGAGCGGCCGGCGGATAAAGAGCTGATGGAGAAGATCAACCAAACCGCCGGCGGGCTAACCCGCGGAGCCGGCGCCGCAGCGGACATCGGGCTAGATCTACATGCCCGCAACATCTCGGCGATTCTCGCCGCCTGGGAACAAGGCAAAGACGCCGAAACCAGCGGAGAAGAGGGACGCAAATCGGTGGCGATTATTAACGCCTTATACGAGTCGGCCCGGCATGATGGGGCGGCGGTGGATGTTGTGTGAGTT
>DATBDZ010000422.1:0-12246 GCA_036276235.1 Humisphaera sp.
CATGACAGTTGCTTGTGGTTGCGAGAAGAAGTGAGCGAGGGCACGGATTGCGCGGGCTGCGCCGCTCACTTCACATCAGCGGAAAAGCAGCGGCGCCATCTCGCCCAGATACAATCTCCAGTTGGCGTAATTATGCAGGCCTTCGCTGGGGCTGAAGATGTGGTGGATCTTGTGCGCTTCCAACGTGTCGGCCATTTGCTGCGAGCGGGAGAAGAGGCTGTCTTCTTTGCCACAGCCGATCCAGATGAGTTTCAATTTCGCGTTCGTGCCAGCCGGATCATCCAGCAACGATTTGAAACGCGTCGAGAAATCACCCGGCACAGCGCCGCTGAAGACGCCCAGCGCGCTGAACAAATCCAGATGCGAAAGGCCGATCTGCACGGCTTGCCCGCCGCCCATTGAGAGGCCGGCGATTGCGCGATTTTCCCGCCCCGGCGTCACGCGATATTTCTGCTCGATGATCGGCAGCACATCTTCCAGCAGATATTGCTCAAAGACTTTCGTATTGTTCTGGTGCGCGCCGCCGAACGGGACGGCGTGGCCGAAGGGCATCACCATGATCATCGGCACCGCTTTGTTCTGCGCGATCAGGTTGTCGAGGATGTAATGTGCATGGCCCACATCCGTCCAGCCGGCGGCGGTGTCGTTGGAGCCGTGGAAGAGATAGAGGATTGAATACGTTTTTGTCGGATTCTTGGCATAGCCGGGCGGCGTATAGACGCGTACCTCGCGCGTCTCGCCAGCCAGTGCCTTGGACGGAATCCAATTCAGCTCGACATCGCCGTGCGGCACATCGCGTGCCGCCCACAATTCCGTGCCGTCGCCGGGGACATTGACGAGGCTCGCCGACCCGCGGGCGCGGAGCTTCACCTTCGGGTTGACCGGATCAGGTATCGCGACGCCATCAACGGTGAAGCTGTAGATGCCGGTCCCCGCCGCCAGCGGGCCGACGGTCACGCTCCAGATTCCGTTCTCGTCCTTGGTCAGCTTCTGCACCTCGCGCTGCGGCATCCAATCGCCGGTGAGCGTGACGTCAGTCGCCTTGGGTGCGCGAATGCGGAAGGTGACATGCCGATCCGCCGCTACCTGCGGCGAAACCAGATTATCGGTTTGTTGCCCCAACGCCATCGACGCGAAGAGAAGAATCGGGAGAAGTGATTTCATATTGCAGAATTTGTCATTTGTCATTGGTCCTTTGTCAATTGTCATTTGTAAAGAAGCGTCGCGATCGGAACTGACTGATGACCAATGACCAATGACAAATGACCGGATCACAACTCATCATACTTCTTCGCCTGCCCGCGCGATTTTTCGATCGGGTATTTGAGATTGTCTTTGGCGAGCTTTTCGATCAGGGCCTGGGAAAGATCGATCTTGAGGTCATTGGCCAGCAGAAGCAGTGAGTGGAGGACATCGCCCAGCTCGTCCTGAAGCTGCGTACGCTTGTTGGCGAGGTGTTGCTGCAAATCTTCGCCGGTCTTCCATTGCATGAGCGAAAGCAACTCGGCGGCTTCAACGCAGAGCGAAACCGCCAGCTCCTTTGGCGTGTGAAATTGGGCCCAGTCGCGCTGATCGCGATGGTGAAGGACGCGGCGTGTCAGATCGGAGAGGTCTTCGGGGTTCATGCGGTTTGTTCGGACCTTCGGCCCGAGCGGGGCGGCACGCCCCGACTCCGTCGTTTGGAGAGGGAACGTCGTCTACCGTTTTGCACCCGCGAGGGATTGGATCGTGCTTTTGATATCGCCGATCTGCGTGATGCGCAGGCCGAAGTTTTCGCCGACCTTGACCGTTTCCCCGATGGCGATCGTCTTGTTGTTCACCAGCAATTCCAGCGGCTCATCGTTGCGCTTGATGAACTCGATGATCGCCCCAGTCCCCAGCCGCATTACTTCAGAGAGCAGCAATTTCCGCTCGGCCAGCTTCACAATCACCGGCACCTGCATGCGAAGAATCCGGGCCAGTTCCTGCTGGGAAGCGTCGGGCCGGGATGGAGCGGTGAGGACAGCCACGAAGGGATTATCGGTCGTTGGAACGCGAAAGCAATATGTGTAAGTGAAGAATGAAGAGTGAAGAATGGGAATTGCCATTACCTTCCCGTTGGCGGCAATGACTTGAGATAGTTTTCTATCTCTGAACGCGTGCTGGCTTTGCGAACGTCGAGTTCGCGGATGACCACGCCGTCCGGGCCGATCAGGAGAGACGTGGGGAAGGACTGTATGCCGTACGCGGCAGTCGTTGCGCCGTACGTTGTAAGAGATGAGCCTGTGAAACGCGTCTCGCCGCCGCCGTCTAGGGCAATTGGGAAGGGCAAATCGCGGCCGGCCCATTGCTTGTGGCGCGTCTCGTCGAGCTTTCGATCCATGTCTTCGATGGAGTCGGCGGTGTCGTTGTGAACCGCGATGATGACCAGCCCCTTGTCCTTGAATTGATCGTGAAGTGCCATGAGGTCCGGCATGGCGCCAAGACAAGGCCCGCACCAGTAGCCCCAGAAATCAAGAAGGACGTACTTCCCGCGAAGCTCCGCGAGCGTCAGCGGCGGGCTGTTCTTCCAGCCCTCAATGCCGCGCAGCTCCGGTGCCGGTTTTCCCAGAAGTCCGATCGTAATCGTCGGCGGTAGATCGATCTGAAGATGAATGTCCTGCCGGCCCGGCTCGATCCGGATGTAGCGTTTGACGTAATCGGTGTCGGTGCCTTGCAGGTGGATTCCATAGTCGCCTGGCGGAAGAAGGTATTCAAAGCGCTCGTCGGCTGATTCGGAACTGAGCGCGCGCAATCGCTGGCGGCCGGGCCAATACGCGACTGTCCCTAACCACGTCTGCGAGCGGCCGATCGCACGCAAGCCGAGGCTCGTTACATCGCCGGTGACCTTGCAGGCGGGGCTGAGGCGGACGTTGTGGATCCTGCCGTCACCAAAATCCGCCGGGCGAATATCCTCCAGCGCCACCAGGCCGCGTTGCGGTTGCAGGAAGTAGAGCGCGTAAGCGGGTTCGCCGGGAGCAAGCCTGGCGTCGGGCGCAAAGACGCGCGAAGCGGGAATGGCCACGCTGCCCTGGGCGTCGGTGACCTCCGGCGCGACCGGGCCGCCGCGGTAAAAGTTCACCCGTTTTTGAGGTGGATTTGAATCACCGAATGCCCCGCTTGTGCCTACCAACGTGCCGGCGACGGGATGACCATCTTGGTCCACGACCACCAGGTTCAGGATTCCGGACGGCTGAGCAAGTGCAGTCGGCTCGGTTTCACCTTCAACTTTCGCAAACTTGCCCCCGTCCGCGGAGACCCGGTCGCGCCCATCCACCGGATGTCCGTTGATGCGTATGGCATCCCGCAATATCTGAATCTGCCCCTTGCAATCGGCCAAGCCTTCTACGGAATCGGTGAACTCGAGGTGCCCGTCGGCATAGCCGACCCAAATTCCTGCCGGGTAATCCTCGAATCGCTCGTGCAACACGACGGACGCTTTGGCAAATTCGCGCGGGAACTTTTCGTCGAGGATCGCGGGCGGACGAGCATACGCCAGCTCATGCCCGTCTGGCTGAGGAAGTTGGCCTGGCCAAATGCCGTTGTTTTGGTACGACCGCTCCAGTGCATCCGCAAGAATTTTGCGGATTTCAATTCCCCGCGCGAATCGGGCTTTTTCAGCGGGCGTATCGGGTTGCGTGGCCGGGCCGGCAGGAGCGGCGGATACCAACGTGAGGATCGCAGCAGCGCCAAGCCGAAAAAGCCAGAGCGGCATGTGGTACTCCGCGTGAGTAAATGCACGTGGACACAAACGTCACAACTACTAAGAAGTGAGACGACGCGACGCGTTCACTCTTGCACGAATGCGGCCAAAAGCCGCGACGTGCGACTCACACTTTCTTAAATAAAAGAACGGCATTATGCCCCCCGAACCCAAAGCTATTGCTCATGGCGACGTCGATCTTGCGATCTTTGGCCTTATTCGGGGTGTAGTCCAAGTCGCACTCGGGGTCGGGGGTGTGGAGGTTGATCGTTGGGGGGATCAGGTTGCGATAGGCGGCCAGGCACGCGACGACCGCTTCTACGCCGCCGCTGGCGCCCAGCAGATGGCCTAGTTGGCTCTTGGTGGAGCTGATCGAGACTTTGCGGGCGTGGTCGCCGAAGGTGGCTTTGATGGCTTTGGTTTCGGCGAGGTCTCCCAGCGGCGTGCTGGTGCCGTGAGCGTTGATGTAATCGACAGCATCTGGCGCGATGGCGGCATCTTTTAGTGCCAATCTCATCGCCAGCGTCGCGCCTTTGCCTTCGGGCTCGGGGGCGGTGATGTGGCAGCCGTCGCCGCTCATGCCGTAGCCGATCAGCTCCGCGTAGATCCGCGCGCCGCGGCGTTTGGCGTGCTCGTATTCTTCCAGGACGACGACGCCCGCGCCTTCGGCCATCACGAATCCATCGCGATCCTTGTCCCAGGGCCGGCTGGCGTGGGCGGGATCATCGTTGCGGGTCGAGAGGCCGCGTGTGGCGCAGAAGCTGGCCAGGCCAAGCTCGCACAAGGCGGCTTCGGAGCCGCCGGCGATCATGACATCGGCCAGCTCAAACTGAATGAACCGCGCCGCGTCGCCGATGGCGTTGGAGCCGGTGGCGCAGGCGGTCGAAACCGAAGTATTGGGCCCGTGAATATGGAAGAAGATCGAGACATTGCCGCTGCCGGCGTTGGGCATGAGGCGCGGGACGGTAAAGGGGCTGACGCGGCTGACGCCGCGGCTGATGAGGATCTTGTTCTGCTCCTCGATCGTTTCGATGCCGCCGATGCCCGTGCCTACCAAGACGCCGCAACGGGTTGGATCTTCCTTGGTGAAGTCCAGCCCGGCGTCCTTGACGGCAGAGACGGAGGCGCCGACGGCAAACTGCGCGAAGCGATCCAGCCGCTTGGCCTCGCGGACATCCATGCCGTAGTTGGCGATGTCGAAATTGAGGCATTCCCCGCCGATGCGGACGGGGTATTTGCTGCAATCCCAGCGGCGGACGGGCCCGATGCCGTTGACGCCCGCGCAGAGGTTGTCCCACATCTCGTCATGGTTTTCGCCAAGCGAGGTGATGACGCCTAATCCCGTTACAACGACACGACGCCTGGCCATGGTTACTTGCCTGCGTGTTCCTTGATGTAGTCGATTGCCTGCCCGACGGTCTGGATCTTCTCCGCCTCTTCGTCAGGAATCGACAGCTCAAACTCGTCCTCAAACTCCATGACCAATTCTACGGTGTCCAACGAGTCGGCGTTCAGATCGTTGATGAAGTGTGTTTCGCGCGTGATCTCGCTCTTGTCCACACCCATCTGTTCGCTGACGATCTCGATGACTTTCTGCTCAATGTCTTCCATGTTCAATCCACCTAACCCTGATTGGAACCGACCGCCCGGGCCACTCTGGCCCAAGGTGCGAAAACTATAGCGGTAGGCTTTGGTTTTGCAAACAGCCGCTTCGCGGCGTCATTTGTCATTTGTCCCTGGTCATTTGCGATTGTCGCAAGTGCGTAAGCGGCCAAAAACAAATGACTAATGACCAATGACCCATGACAATTCACATGACCATCCCCCCATCCACACAGATGACCTGCCCGGTGACGTAGGCGGCCTGGGGGCTGGCCAGGAAGCTGACGACGGCGGCGATTTCGTGTGGCTCGCCGAAGCGGCGAAGGGGGATGTTCGCCTTCACGGTTTCCTTGATCTTGTCGTTCAGCACATCGGTCATGTCCGTGGTGATGAAGCCGGGGGCGACGACGTTGCACGTGACATTTTTGCCCGCCAGCTCGCGGGCGACAGTCTTGGAAAGGCCGATGAGGCCGGCTTTGCTCGCTGCGTAGTTGGCCTGCCCGGCATTGCCGGCGACTCCCGCCACGCTGCTGATATTGATGATACGCCCGCCGACCTCTTTGAGCCGGATCATCGATCGGGCGGCCGAGCGGATCGCCACGAACGCGCTTTTCAGATTGGTATCGATGACGAGGTCAAAATCGGCATCATCCATTCGCAGGAGCAGACCATCACGGGTGATGCCGGCGTTATTGACCAGCACATCCAGATGCCCGTGCCGCTCGATGACGCCCTCAACGGCGGCGGTGAGCGCGGGTGAATCAGCGATATCGCAAACCATCGCCTCCGCGGAGCCTTCCTTCGCTTTTATCTGCTCGCAGACCTCGGCGAGCTTATCGGCGCTTCGGGCCAATGCGACGACATGCAGACCATCGGCAGCGAGAGACCGCGCGATGGCGGCGCCGATTCCTCGGGACGCGCCAGTGACCAGTGCAACTCGTTTTTCGGTCATATTCCACTCTCCTGCCGCTTGCGGCTTCGCGAGTCTAATACGCTTATTGACCCGCGAAGCCGCAAGCGGTTACTTTGGCGCGAGCGCCTCCGACTTTGCGGTATTGATCGCTTCCATTGTCGCGACGCTCTCCACCGGCAGTCGCCGGTTGATCCGCTTGGCCAGGCCCGCAAGCGTTCGCCCGGGGGCCAGCTCGACAAACCGCGCGCCTTCATCGGCCACCAGCGTCCGCATCGTCCGTTCCCATTGCACCGGCCAAACAATCTGCTCGACCAGCCGCCGTTTGATCGACTGCACATCCCCGTGCGGCTGCGCCGTCACATTCGAATACACCGGCTTGGCGGGCAGATTGAACTTCACTTTCTCCAGCTCAGCCGCCATGCGATCGGCGGCAGGCTGCATCAGCGGGCTATGAAACGCGCCGGCGACCTTCAGCGCCGTCGCTTTCATGCCGCTGGCTTCAGCACCGGCCAATGCCCGTTCGCAAGCGCCCTTCGATCCGCTGATCACGATCTGCCCCGGCGCATTCAGGTTCGCAGCGACAAGCACTTCACCCTGCGCCGATTCGCGGCAAAGTTTTTCCACCGCGGCTTCATCCGCGCCAAGTATCGCTACCATGCTGCTGGGCGAAGCGACTGCCGCCTCCTGCATGTAACGCCCTCGGGCGGCTACCAGCTTCAAACCTTCCTCAAAACCAAATGTGCCCGCCAGATGCAACGCCGTGTATTCACCCAGGCTCAAGCCGGCGAATGCCGTGATCCCCGCCGGATCAATTAACCCCGCATCGCGTGCCGCATGAAAGCTGGCGACGCTGGCCGCGAAGATCGCCGGCTGGCTGATATCAGTCTGGTTTAATCGCTCTTCGGGGCCGCTAAAGCAAAGCGACGACAGATCAAACCCTAGCACGCGATTAGCCGATTCAAAGACCGCCCGCGCCGCCGGCGCGGCTTCGAAAAGGTCCTTCCCCATGCCAACCGCCTGCGCGCCTTGGCCGGGGCAGAGAATGTAGGTGTTGGTTGCCATAATTGGGGAAGAAGTTGCCAGTTGCCAGTTGCCAGTTGTCAGTTGCCAGTGAAAGCCAATGCATTTGCATTCGTACCTACTGGAAACTGACAACTGGCAACTGGCAACTATTTCTCACATTCTTACCACCGCATTCGCCCACGTCAGCCCCGCACCGAACGCCACCAGAATAATCACATCCCCGCGCTCGATCTTTCCCGCTCGCACCGCTTCATCCAGCGCAATGGGGATCGAGGCGGCTGAGGTGTTGCCGTACTTGTCGATGTTGACGAATACCTTATCCATCGTGAAACCGAGCTTGCTCATCGCCGAGTCGATGATCCGCTGATTCACCTGGTGCGGCACGATCAGCTTGATATCCTCCGGCTTCAGCTCGCATTTTCGCATCGCGTCTTCGATCAATTCTTCGAAGCGCTGGACGGCGAATTTGTACACTTCGCGGCCCTTGATCTTCATGTACTGATTGCGGTCGGCGAGCAACGCCTCCTCGATCGGGAAGCGGCTGCCGGGCTTGCAGCAGAGCATCTCCCAGCCATGCCCGTCGGCATGGAGGCTGGTGTAGACGACGCCGCGACTCATGTCGGTGCTGCGCTGCAGGATGACGGCTCCCGCGCCGTCGCCGAAGAGGATGCAGCTTGATCGATCTGTGTAATCGGTGATGCGGCTGAGCGTCTCCGCGCCCAGCACGAGCACGTTGCGATAGCGCCCGGTCTTCACGAAATTCGCCGCGGCCTCGAGAGTGTAAATAAATCCGCTGCAGGCGGCGGCGATGTCAAAGGCGGGCGTTGAGGTTAATCCGAGCGACGCCCCGACAAAGCACGCGGTCGAAGGGAAAACCATCTCGCCGGAGATCGTGCCGCAAACAACCAAATCCAAATCCGAAGGCTGCAGCTCGGCGGCGGCCAGCGCCTTGCGTGCCGCGGCGGTGGCGAGCGTCGCCGTCGATTCCCCCGCCGACACGATCCGCCGTTCCTTGATCCCGGTCCGCTGCACGATCCATTCGTCGTTGGTATCAACGAGCTTGGACAGATCCTCATTGGTCAGGCGCTTCTCAGGCACCTGGCTGCCGGTCCCCACGATGATGGCGGAATAGTCGGGCATAAATAAGTTGCCAGTTCTCAGTTGCCAGTTGCCAGTGAAGAGCAGGCAAGTGCGCCGGTCGCTCGCTGTCCCGGTGCCTTTACTGGCAACTGACAACTGGCAACTGGCAACTTCCTCAACTCATTCTTCATCCCCACCAGGAATACTGGCGGCGATCTGCTTTACAATCTTCTCGTTTACGCCGCTGGAGTTCAATTGTTTGCCTACACGAATTGCGTTGCGGATGGCGCGGGAGTCTGAGCGGCCGTGGCAGATCAGGCAGTAGCCGCCTACTCCTAGCAGCGGCGCGCCGCCGTATTCCTGCCAATCGTGTGCATGCTGAATCTTGCGGAGGATCGGCTTGGCCTGTTCCAGAAGCTGCGGCTGCTGCTCCATTTCACTGACGATCTGATGAAAAAGCCCTTCAGATAGGCCCTCGGTGAACTTGATGATCGTGTTGCCGACGAATCCATCGCACACGACGACATCGACGATCCCCTTAAATAGATCGCGTCCTTCGACATTGCCGATGAAATTAATCTGCGGCTCATCGCGCAAAAGCTTGCGGGCGTCCTTCACCATCGTCGTGCCCTTGGCGTCTTCCTCGCCGATGGAGAGCAGCCCGACGCGCGGCTTCTCGACGCCGCATGCCGCCTGGGCGTACGCGCCGGCCATGATTCCATATTGATGCAGATGGTGCGGCTTGGGCGTGATGTTGGCCCCGACATCGCAGATCACCACCGGCCCGTGCCAGGTCGGCAGGATGACCGCGATCCCCGGCCGCGCAACGCCAGGCAGCGTTCGCATGCGAAGCTGCGCCGCGGCGACGCACGCGCCGGTATTGCCGGCGGAGATCACCACATCCGCTTCCCCCTTCGCCGCCATCTTGCACATCACGGAGATCGAGCTGTCCGGCTTGTTGCGGATCGCCTCGACCGGCGGATCATCCATCGCAACAACTTGCGTGGTCGCCACCGGCTTGTAATGGGCTTTGAGTTCGGCGCTCAATCCGCTGGCGGCAAGGCCTTCGCGGATGACCTGCTCGTTGCCGATCAGCAGGACAACATCTTCCGGACCAAGCAGGGGCGCGGCTTCCCAACAGCCTTTGAGGATGGCTCCCGGGGCTTTGTCACCCCCCATCACATCCACCGCAGCGCGCACGACGATCCTCCCTGGGCTCGGACCGCCGGACTATGCCGACTCGCTCTCCATCTGCAGTGCGAGCTTCGGATTAACGTATCCGCAATTATCGCAGGCACAGTGGGGAAGCTTGGCGCTGCCGCATTGCGGGCAACGGACATAATGGATGGGCTTGAGCGCCTGATGCGCGCGACGTTTGCGCTTTCGGGCCTTACTATGCTTTTGAACCGGGAGCATGAGTGCAAACTCCTGTATGCCAGAGGCTTAACTACGTTGAACGAGCCACCTACAGGCGGCTTTCTCACGCCCTCGGCACACTCGACAAAACACCAACGGCGGGCCAACGCCCGCCGGCCAGGGAAAGAGCGGTACGTTAGAGAGCGTTGGCTGTTCTGTCAAGGAATGGGGATGGACGGAGGGACGGAGGGACGGAGGCACGAAGGCACGAAGGGAGGGAAGGACAGAAAGGTGATACGAGGTTACGAAGGTGCCCCTCGTATGAGGAGCCCCGCGTAGCGGTCGGACCAGAGGTCCACCTCTCCCACATCGCATCCCAGCGGTCACTGCCCAACCTGAAACCCGAAACCCGAAACCTGAAACCCGAAACTGATCATGATACAAATGTTACACGCGCGCCTGTGTCACAGGCGCGATGCTGATCGCGTAACCAATGACGATAAGCAAACTTATGTCGTGAACGCGCGTGTTACACCACCGAAGGGTGTAACATCGTCCCAGCGGTGCGTCCCCAACACCCAGATGGACGCGCTGCGCCCTGCTCCTGTTACGCTTGCCCCGACCAGCATCCCGCATGCAGCGTTCGGCATCCTCACCTCTACTTTCCCCTTCGTGCCTGCGTCTCTTCGTCGCTCCGTCCCTTAAAAACTCGAAAGTGTCGCATTTGTCGCATAAACTGACAAAAGCCATTAATCATAAAATACTATAATTAAACAACTTACAATTATATAAATCGGCTCCGATGATGCGACACTCTGCCTATGTTAACGCGCCAGTCGCGAGGGCTGATGCACGGGTCCCATGCAAAGTCGCCAAGGCGGAAGGCTCAAATTCATTTGATTGCCAAAGAACGACGATTCAACAACCAAACGCTCGAACGGTCGATTTGATGTCGCAAAAATAAACATTTTGTTTGGGTAAGTTATGGGTAGTGGGTCAGTCTGAAATTATTTTCTGACAACTGGCCGATCTTGCTTCTTTGCGCGGTCGATCACGAACCTATGCCGTATAGCGCCACCGATAAATACAAACAACGATCCCACTGTTAGCAACGTGCACCAGCGGAAAAACGCCCAGGATGTTCTGCCCGCCATGGCCCCCAGAAGGGAGCAGACGTATACGCACCACAATGCAAGGAACGCGAAGTAGACACGCTTAAGCCATCGCGGTGCTGGTGGTGTTGGTGGAGAAGGATTGAGCATACCGCGCAGTTTACCCGAGTAACGCCGCCAATTCTTCGGTTTCTCCACCGTTAGTCTTCTTTTGCTTTATACGGGCCGCGCTTCATCGAGCCGCCCTCAATCAGCTTTTGCTCTGAATATTCCAAAAGGTCGGCAAGGTCCGACAGTTCCCACGCGCGATCAGTCAACCCGGCTTCCATCGCTGGCGTGACGCGCAACGTCTGGTGAACACGGCAGAAGTTGTAGTGCATGAAGTGCAGGGCAATCTTAGCGCCGCAGAAGCTCCAAATCTCATCGACTTGAACGCGCTGGGTTCTCAGGTTCACGACGTACTTATCGTGCGCCGCTTGGCAGACAGCGCCGATATCGGCCAGCAACTTGACCACGGTGTTCTTGGAAATGCCAGTCATGCGGACGGTGGCGCGAATCGAGCAACCCTCGACAAGAGCGGCCGCGCGATAGTGTCGCCGACCACGCGGGCGGCGGCTTGGCTTTCGTCTTCCGGGGGCTTGGCTTTAATGGGGGCATTGTGACGCGCTGGGGCCGAAGCGGGTAAGATTAAGACGATGCAGGAGCAGGAGCCGCTCGACTACGGAACGAAGCCACGGGGACATGGCGCGGAAATGGCCATGTTGTTGGCATACTTCACGGCAATCATCTTCATTATTCTTGCGGTGATGTGTGGCGTGTTGTGGTTGATGGATCGTCGCTCGTGACAACTTGATGGGGCGGGAAAATCGAAGGTATACTCACTACCAAGTTGCGCCGTCCCCGGCGTCACCGCACAAGTCATGACCACGGCGAAAATTTTTTCGCCGCGCTCGCGGAGCCGCTCTTGCCGCCCTCGCCGCAGTTGCCCGGTTTGCCGCACACACGTCTCCTTTGCGCGTCGCGGCAATCAAACGAGTCCACCCCACGCCGAGCTCGCCGGCCCACGTATTCCTGCTACCGATCCCATCCATAGCAGGATTTATTGCTATCCAACGCATCGCTTCCGAACTACAATGCAACTTTACCTTCCAAGGGAGAAATCATTTATGAAACCGCGCGAGACTCGATATGTCACCCCCCCCACTGAGGCCTTAGAGCCCCGCTGCCTGCTCAGCGCCGGCGGCAACATCGACACCGGCTTCGGCGACAACGGCTATCTGAACGGCTATCGCGCGGAGGCGCTACTCGGCGGATCAATCGTTGCACAAAAGTTCTCCGATGGCAGCCAGGCACTGGCTTCACCAGATGGGAAGAACGTTCAGCCGTACTCCGGGCCGATTCCGCAGCCGCCGCCTCAGAATGTGCAGGCGGATGGGAAA
>DATBDZ010000423.1:0-29491 GCA_036276235.1 Humisphaera sp.
TTGGAACGCTGCACATCGATGGCCAAAAGTTCCGAGTGATTTCTGAAAAGGAGTACAAGTCATTGCGCGCGGCGATGCGGGCGCAACAGCGGGAAGCCCAGCAAGACGCCCGTGATCTCGCAACCGCGCGGCGGCGCCTGAAAGACCCTAAGCGCAAGACAATTCCGTTGTCACATCTCAAGGCCGAGCTGGGGCTTTGAACATGCGTCCCCGACCTCACCCCTCCAGAAACCTCCTCAGCCTCTCCATCAGTTTCCCCATCGGTTTACCGCTCTTTAGTTTTCTTTGCGCTCTTTGTCTCTTTGCGTCTTTGCGCAATTCGAATTGCGCAAAGAAGCAAAGAGACAAAGAGCGCAAAGAAGAGCAATGAACCGATAAACGCTTTAATCCCTCGCGGCTAAGCGGGGGAGGAGCTGCATTCTTCGTTTACTTCGATATCCGATCTGTGGCAATGCAGCGGGAATTCAACGCTGGAACTGACAAACTAATGCCCCGAGAAATAGTGGATGATCTGGTAAAGCCCGACAGCCAGGACGGCGATTCCAGCCAACTGCTTGAAGTATCGCAGCGCGACGCGCGCGACCACGAACGCCGCCGCGAAGGCGCCGGCGAGGGCGACGTCGCTTTTGACGCTGTGCGCGCCGGCATAGACCGCGCCGATCAGGCCCGCGATGACGGCCAGGGCATTTGCCATCGTTTGCGGCGACAGGCCACTGCCGGAGGCTCGTGGGCGTGAGTGCGTTTGCCGGGGGGAAGTTTGCGGCGAGGACGTATCCGGAACTGAGCTGCCGCGCGCGGGAGTCGAGATGGGAACCTGATACGTGCGCGGCTGGGAGTTCATGCTGGCGAGTTTTTTCTCGGCAGCCACTTGTCTGGCGTAGTTCTGCCCGCCGTACGTGTGGACCGAGCTTCCGCCCCGGTCCACGATGTACCTGTCCCGTGCAACGCGATCCTGATAGGCTCGGGTGCCATAGATATTGGGATTCTTGTCAGGGTCGCGCATGGGTTCCTCGGTTTCGTGCGGCTAACTCTTCAAATGCCAGCCGGTCATGCCTGCGGCCGATGCGCTGGCTTTACTGAGGGGAATCATCGTCGGCGTCGCCGGCGCCGGCCATTACACTTCATCTGAGGTTTTATAGGGTGGCAATGCCCTTTGTGTTGCGGCGAAATCGGAATTCGCCGGCGCTGCAACAACAGGTAACCGGAGCCAGGCGCTATCAGCACTGACGACGTCTGCGCCTCTCCTGATCTGACGCACCTGGACGCGCCTTGCAAGCAAGGCGGCTAAACGAGGCGGACGCTCCGCGACGAAGCGATCAAACCATTTGCGTCATGAGGAGAACCGTTACCTCCTTCCGCCGCGCCGCGTCATTATCGTTTAGCTGCTCTGCTTGCAGTGCGCGTCCGAGCCGGTCAAGTTTGCGAAGGCCGGCCGAATTTCATCCTCGTTTCATCTGGCGCGCGTACGCTTTGGATATTATGAAAAACCAACCGCAAAAATCTTTCCTGCCGCTCTTTGCGGCTCTCGGTCTTTTTCTGGGTTTGGTGCAGATCAGCCTTGCCGCAGATGCCCCGGCCAAGCCTTACAAGATTATTGCTACCACGCAGATTCCTGCCGCTGGGGGAATTGATTATGTGACGGCGGACAGCCTCAATCGGCGCGTTTATGTCGCCTGCGGGAATGCGGTCAGTGTGTTTGATCTGGATACCTACAAGCTGGCGGGCACGCTGGCCAACGCATCGGGGCATGGCGTTGCGATCGATCCGGAAAACCACACCGGCCTCGTGTCCGGCAGCAACGCGGTCTTCTTTAACACCAAGACGCTCGAAGCGATCAAGACTATTCCGGCCCAAGGCGCCGACGGCTATATCTTCGATGCGCCGACGCATCACTTTTTCATTCTGAGCCATCGCGCACCCAATCTGCTGGTGGTGGATTCCAAGGATGGTTCGATTGTCGATAAGGTGGAGGCGATCGGGCCCAACGGCGCGAATGCCGCCGTTGAGCAAGGCGCGACCGACAATGAAGGACATCTGTATTTTGATGTGGCTAACGCGCACCACATTGCCGTGGTGGATGCCAAGACGCTGAAGGTGACCGGGCATTTTGATCTGGGTGAAAAGGGCAACGGGCCGGCGGGCCTGGCGATTGATGCCAAGAACCACATTCTTTTCGCGATGTGCCGCGGCGGGCAGGGCGGCACGCCGACTTGTGTGATCCTCAGCGCTGTCGATGGCAAGATCATCACGACGCTGCCGCTGGCCGGCAGCAGCGATGGCGCGACGTTCAATCCCAATACGATGGAAGCCTTCAGTTCGCACGGGAACGGCACGCTGAGCGTCATCAAGGAAAACAGCCCAACGGATTTCGTGATCGAAGAAACCGTACAAACCAAAGCCGGCGGCAAAACCTGCACGCTGGACAGCAAGCTCGATCACGTGATCGTAATCACCCGCGAAGCCGCGCCGGGAGCTGCAGGAGCCGCGCCAACTTCAGCACCGGCTGTTGCCCGAGGTGATGCGGCGCCTGCCGCGCAAGGCGCTGGTGGAGGTGGAGGTCGCCGGGGTGGCCGCGGGGGTGGTGGACCGCAACTTCTGGATGTGATGTTTATTGGGAGATAGATCTCGTACATTCGAAACGCGCCGCGCTGCGAACAGCGCGGCGCGTTTTTTTTGCGCTGGACTAAACCCAAGAGATTCTCGCCTACTTGATCATATGAAAGCATGGATGCGCCAACCATGCTCGCATAAATGTGGCATCAGCAAGATTGCTCGCCCACTGCCGGCCTGACACTGTCGTGTAGAGCCAAACGACAAGTCGGCCGGGCAAACCGCTCACCATTTCCTCATGGAGGGCGCGCACGTCATCCCACGATAGCCCGCCGGGATGAGCGTCGTACAGTTCGAGTGGTATCGAAGGAAGTAACGGCCCGTTGAAATCGACGATTCCCTGGAATTTGTCCGCGAAATAAATGCAAAACTCGCCCAGAATTTGGTGCGCTTCCGGTCCATTGATATCGGATGACAGCCCAATCGATTCGGCGGGCCTGAATCCGAATTCGCGAAAGATCGTTTCGTCGATCGTTCCCGGAGTCGGCCGCCGGCGCATGTCGATATCAAGCGGCACGGGCCGACCGATATAGCGGCCCCCAATCGGAGCTGTGGTTGGAATGTAAAGATAGTGATCCCGCGCGGCATCAACGCGATTGGTCGCCAATTCTGCACACAAGAGGGTGATCTCCGCCAACTCCTGCTCGGAGAGTGGTCGAGGCAGGAGCACACCGGCAATAGGACCCGCCATCTTTCAACTCCGCGTAATTACTCACACACGTGATCGTGAAGAATCTTTCGTTGGAAGCGCGATGTCAACGAAATCGGCTATCAACGTCTCCCGGTTTTGGGCACTACGATCAAACGATGAATGATCGAGCCCCTGCTTCTCGGCCCGGCATCGTCACCGCGCTGGCGATCATCGGCATCGTCGAAGGGATTCTGTGGATGCTATGCGGCGGGTTTGGCCTGCTCAGCAATGCGGCCAGCCTTGCGGCGGGTCACAGCGTTTTTGGGCCTGCCGCCAATGAGCCGCCGGCGATGACGATCGTCGGGGCGGCCGAGTCGGTGCTCTGGCTCATCCTGTCGATCGTGCTGATCTGCGCGAGCGTGGCCGCGCTATCGCTGCGGCCGTGGGCGCGGCGGGTGCTCATGCCGTGGTCAGCGATCGCCATTTTGTATTTCATCGTTCAATTCACGATCCAAGCGCTGTGGATCGGCCCGCATTCGATTCACGTCATGCAGAATGTTCGGGGAGGTCATCCCGCCGGCGCAATGGCCCGGCCACTGATGGTGGGTTTTGGCGTGGCGATGCTGATCGCGCTCTGCACCCTGCCGATTTGCTTTCTGACGCTTTGGCGAAGTGAAGCGGTGGTTGCCGCGTTTGAGCCGCGTCAGACGCGGGATTTTCTTCCTTGACGAGTTTTCTTATTCGGCTTCAATCGAGCGATAAGATCCCTTCCAAAATGAGGCTCTCTCTCAGACGGACTCGTTCGATGGAATTCATTTTGAGAAGCGCGATGCTCGTGCGGCCTGCAGGCGAAACGCCAACGAGAACAGGTCCATTCCAACTGAAATGCTCCTGCCAAACATCGCGGCGCGGATTGAACAGCAGAACGACAACACCGGAAGGACGGTCGATTCCAGTGAGGTCAGTTCCCTTGTGGAGGTTACAGCGAATGCAACTCAAAGCGAGGTTCTCCGCATTATCGGGCCTCCATGCTTTCGCGCAATGATGTGGTCAATTGAGAACCGTTGGTCGTGGCCGCGCTCCGGCAAATAGCAATACTCGCAACGATATTTTGCTCGATGGCGGATGAATTGGCTTGGATCTTCAGCCATCGCGAATCATGCGGCCGGCGTCCGCCTGTGCAGCGAGAGGCGGGCCTTTGATTTCATGAGTGAAAAAATGTCACCAACGAGAACGTAACTTTCCAACTCGTCTCGCTCGTCTGGCGTGAGCGAACCTTCATTCGATTTGCGCGCAAGGTCCGCGATTCGCGCCTGATCGGCCTCGGAGAATCCGAAGCGCAATAGCGCCTGCGCCGCTTCGGGCGTGAGCGTCGGATTCCCAGGATCAATAATGCGGCTAAAGATGTCTGCAGGCGTGACCGTTGCCATTGCTTAATTATATCAAGTTGTGTTGCCAACGACTATAGCGTCCAACAAGACCCGAAACGTATCGTTTGAAGAAGCGAACAGGGTTCTGCTCCAAGGACTGGCGCCGCGCAAGCGAAAATTGCTCATGGCGGAAAAATGCTTTTCCCGCGACCATCTCACAGGTTAGAATACCACCGTAGTGCTTCGGGCAAAGGGCAGATTGCTTCGGGCAAAGGGCAGATTATGCGGCATCACTCTCTCAGTTTTTGTGCGGCGTCGTTGATCCTTTTAACAACCATTTTGGCTCACGGCGAAGTAAAAGTTCAGCAACAACCGCTCGGTCCGGACGGCGAATCCCTTGGCTGCTCGATCAGCCCCCGCGGGAATCATGTTGCGCTGTTTGCCGCCAAAGGGAGCCGATATGTTGTTTATCTGGATGGCGTTGAAGGGCCGCGCATTGAGGCGTTGCTGACCAGCGCCGGCGGTAGTGGGAGTTTCATGACGCCCTCCGCCTGGGGCGGGAAGGTGCCGGTCATCTTTTCCGATGATGGTGCGCACTCGGCTTATATGGGGAAGGTCGGCAATGACTTCATTGTCGTTGTCGATGGGAAGGAAGTTTCTCGTGCGCCGATGAGCTCTTCTTTTGATCTGCTCCCGCCTACTTTTACCGCGGGCGCCAAGCATTTTCTTTATGGCGTCGGCGATGGACAGGGTTTCCAGATTGTTGCGGATGGCAAAACCGGCCCGGCGCTGCATCAGACTCCCAAGGTCGTCTTCAGCCCCGATGGCGCGCACTATGCCTATGTCAGCAATGCAGATCCCAAAGCGCGATGGGCGGTCGTCGATGGGCGGCAGGTTAATTGGTTTGGCGATTCGCTCGAATACACCGGCCGCAACGCGCTGCTTAGCAAGATCGCGACTGACGATGCCGTCACGCTGGTCCTCAACGGCAAGCCGGAGATCAAGGCGGCACGCCTGGAGCCGATGTGGATGTCGCGCGACGGCATCGAGATCGCCATCGTCATCACGCCAAAGCCAGGCGAGCCGAGCTTCCTCACGGTGAACGGCAAGATTATCCCGGAGACGAAGGGATTGACTGTCGAGAACGTCTACTTCAGCCCCAACGGAAAGCGCTGGGCGGCGCTGTGTGTCACCAAGACCAGTTCGCGTTTCATGATCGTCGATGGGAAGAAGCAAGATGACTACACCGCCATCACGGCGGCTTCGGTTGTAGCGAATGCGAACCATTGGAGATTCGTCACTGGAAAGGCCGCCGAGCCCGATCCGCTCACCGACGGCGGCGTACCCGGGTTTACCGCCGACTCCAGCAAGTTTGTGTATGTGGCCAGTTCCGGCGGCGGGCGGCAATTCCTGATCATCGAAGGAGAGGAATCCAACGCCTACCAAGGTATGCTCGCGCTGCAGCCGGTCTTGAGTGACACGGGCAATCATGTCGCCGTCGTTGGTGTCGCAGCCAATGGTAATCAGCAGGTGTTCGTGGATGGCAAAACCACCGATTACGGCCCTTACATGTCGGGTGGGCGGATCGATCGGTTGGGTTTCAGCCCCAGCGGCGCGCATTACGCGTTTGTTCAAAACAATGGCACGCTGCTCGTCGATGGTGTCATCCAACCGGGCGCGATCAACGGCGAATTTGCCTTCAGCCCGGACGACAAGCACATTGGTTACCAAGCCACCGCATCGGGGCACACATGTTACGTGATGGACGGGAAAATCATCTGCGACATCAACGCCGTCGTACAGCGTGCGTTCTTCAGCCCCGACAACCAGCATTTCTTTCTGCTCACGCGCAGCAATGTTCCCTTCCGGCAGGACGGGTTGACGCTCTATGTTGACGGCAAGCCGGTGACACATTTCCTGGACAGCGGGGTCGGATCGATGACCGATTTCAGCTTCGAATTCGCCGCGGGGAATGTGCTGACGTTCATTGCGCGAACGGAAGAGAAGCTGCGAAGATTTGTGATTACGCCGTCGGCGGATGCGAATGTAAGCGCGATGCTCGCCGCGGCGCCGGCTGCGAAGTGATGGCCTGACCTGGTAGGGTAGGCGTACCCGCCCACCGCGAGCGGCGAACGGTGGGCGAGTACGCCCACCCTGCAAAAGAGGGAGAAAACTACTTCATCTTCGCGATAATCGCATCGGTAAATTCCGTCGTGTTCGCGGTTCCACCCAAATCGCGCGTCAGCGTTTTTCCCTCTCGGAGGATCGCATCGTATGCCGCCTGTACTTTCTGGGCGGCGGCGTCTTCGTGGATGTGTTGCAGCATCATCACCGCGCTCATGATCAGCGCGAGGGGGTTGGCAAGGCCTTTGCCGGCGATGTCGGGGGCGCTGCCGTGGACGGCTTCGAAGACCGCGACTTCATCGCCGATGTTGGAGCCGGGGACGATGCCCAGGCCGCCGACGAGGCCGGCGCAGAGGTCGCTGATCAAGTCGCCGTACAGGTTTTCCATCAGCAGCATGTCGAAGCGATCGGGGTTCTGCACGAGCTTCATGCAGCCGGCGTCGATGATCAGCTCTTCGTATTGAATATTCGGATATTCCTCATCATGGATTTTCCGCGCCGACGCCAGGAACAGGCCATCGCTCATCTTCATGATGTTGGCTTTATGGAACACGGTGATTTTCCTGCGATGGCGGCGCGTGGCATAACGAAACGCGTAGCGCGCGATGCGCGTGCAGGCGGCTTCGGTCGCCACCTTGAGGCTGGTGACCACGCCGGGAATGACTTCGTTTTCGATGCCGCTGTACAGGCCTTCGGTGTTCTCGCGGATGATGACGATATCCACATTCTCGAAGCGGGTTTTGACTCCGTCGACGCTGCGCACGGGCCGCACGGCTGCATATAGATTCAGCTTCTTACGCAACTGCACGTTGACGGAGGTGAACCCTTTGCCGACGGGCGTCGTTACCGGGCCCTTGAGCGCGACCTTATGCGCCGAAATGGCGGCAACCGTGCGCTGCGGGAGGACATTGTCGTACCCCTGCTCCAGCGCGGCGGCCCCAGCGGGAAGCTCGACCCACTCGATGCTCAGGCCGGTCGCTTCAAGGACGCGCTTGGTCGCGTCCATGACTTCCGGTCCGATGCCGTCGCCGGGGATAAGGACGATTGTGTGTTTGGGCATGAAGTTCCTGGGTGATTTTGGTTGGTTCGCATGGGTGCGTTCGTTGCGGGGTTCGTGTGCGGAGTTGCGGTTATTGCTCCGCGAAGCCGCAAGCGGCGCCGCTCCGCGGCGCGGGTTCCGCATCTAACTATATGGATCGCGTCAGCGGGTGAAAGGCGCGCCATTGCAAGTTCCGCGCATTCGGCGCCCAAATTACAATCCGGTGATGATACATCATCATGGAGGACCCGGCCCAATCCGGCTGCTGCTATCGGGAATCTGCATTCCACTCGTAGTGGTTTCGATCGCGTACGCGGCCGATCCGTTTTCACTGACGGCGCAGAGCACGACCGGCTCGCCGCAATCCGTCTCGGCATCCGGCAGCAGCGCCATCGATCTGGTGCGCGATGTCATCAAAAATGAAGGAGCTTTCTCCGCGCTGAACAACCAGGGCTTGAACGCCAGTCTTCGCTACGGCGGCGTGAATAACGCTATGCAGTTCTCCAAGAACGCCGCCGGCACTTCGGCCCCGGTGGCGTTTCCATCGATGTTCGACACCAACCTCGAGCAGGAAATCCTCACGGAGGGCCTGAAGGTCACCAAAACGTTTGGCGGACATCTGTTTGTAGACGCAAGCATTTCGCGCAACGATTTCCTGCAGGAAGCCGCGATCGATCACTATTGGACGCCCTCGGCCGGGGTCGGCTATCGCTTCAACGACCGCGCCGGCCTGCGCGTAGGATACCGTGGAGACTTTGGACCCCACTTCACGGTCACCGGCGGAGACCTGCAGTTCTACGTGAATTACTGACGTGCCCTACAAACGAGGAGATCGGTCATGAGAAAGTGGATGAATGTTTTGATTGCTACGCTTGTGGCCGCTCTCGCACTGACGCCTTTTGCGACCGGCGGCGACACGCCACGGCCGGGGGCACAGCCGGCCCGTCAAACCGCCGCGCCTACGGATGAGCAGGTCATGGGTGATTTCTGGAAGCTCTTCGAGCAGGGGAAATCGGAAGAAGCGATGATTCAGTTTACCGCAGCCTGGCCCGATCGCGCTCAGGCGACGGACATTGCCGTTCGCATGTCAGACATGGCCAGCCGCTCCGGCAAATATCTTTCGCACGCCGAGATCACCCATCGCAACTTTGATGGCCGCCTGATCTTTTCCGACAACGTTGTTTTCTTTGAGCAAGGCGTCGTGCGCTTCCAGCTCATCTTCGCGCGGCCTGCCGACAAGTGGCAGGGAATGAATTTCCAATTCAGCTACGACATGGTCGATCAAATCGCCGCCGCGGCGCGGAAGTAAAACTCCCTCCGCCGCGCGCGATCGATCGATTCAGGCTCTCGCGCAAACGAGTTTGCGATATTTCGCGATGCCCGCGATGGCCAGCAGGACCATCCCGCCCCATACCGATGAGGGGAGTGGAGTCGGGGCGGTTGTTGCATCCGACACGGTGATGTTGCCGGCGGCCACTTCGCCGTTGTTTCCGACTTCGCCGATATACAGCCACAGGCCGACCGTGGAGACGGGGGCCGTCAGGTTGAAGCTGATCGTTCCGTTATCGCCCAGGCTGATCCACCCCTGGGGCGTCGTGGTATTGCTGTTGCCATCAAAAGAGCCGAGGGTGGCTTTTGTATTATCGACCTGCGTTCCGCTCGCATCCGTGCCGAACAGTTTGGGATCGGTCGGCGTCCGTTGCGATCCGGCGGTGAAGAACGTGGAAGCCGGCGAGAAATCAAATACGGCCAGCCCCACGCCCGCGGCGGCGGTGGTAGCGTCCGCGAAGTTGGTGGTGGACAGCTTGATCGCATCCAGATCGAAGCCGCTGAACTGCCCCGGCGAGCCGCCCGAACCGCCGCTATTGTCTTTGATCGTGATCGATTGGATCGTGGTAAGACCCAGGCCGGAAAGATCCGCCTGGTAAACGCCGGTGGCCACGGCAGCAGTGCCCGATAGCTGCGTGAAAGTAACCGGCGCCGAAGACGCCAACCCCACCGACGACATCGCACCCACGACCAACAGTGACAACAAACCCTTGCGCATGATAGCCCTCCGAGGACTTGAGACTCCCCTTACATCTGCGATGCGGAGCGTATCCAAACGGCGCGGGCAATAGCCAGCAAGAAAGTGATGGATTGAGGGTAAGCCACAGTTTCCACCAGAATTGCCGCAGGTATGACCCGTACCCGCGTTAAAGAGGCGCAAGATTGCCCAAACTACAGACGGGCATCTCGATAAAGGCACCCGAGTTGAAAGGCAGGCGGCGCCCGTAGCGGGTCAAGCGTCCGCGCGTCTGATCTGTTCAAAAAGTCGTAAAACAAAAAAAGGTGGCGTGGACCTCTCGGCATTCCACGCCACCCAGGGAAGGAGGATTGTTGAACACTTATCGATACGAGAATACCCCACGTCTGGTTCTCAGGCTTGAAAAAAATCTCGAATTTTGGCGCGCTCCGATCCCCACATTGTTTAAGGGCAGCGAGAGCTAGCGGTTATGTCGGCTGTGGGAAATGTGAGGACGGAGAGTCCGATAAAAGGCGTCGGGTTCAGGGTTCAGGGTTCAGGATTCAATGTTCAGACGTTCAGTCGTTGCGAGCATTGCATTTCCTGAACCCTGAACCCTCCCGGCTACTTCTTCACGCCCAAGGCCGTCTCCCACTCCGCGCGATGCTTGTTCATCAGCGTGAGATTGGCGGGCGGGACTTTGGCGACCATGTCATCTAGCTGCTTGAAGCCGTCCTGCTGGGAGCCTTGGGCGAATTTCATCGCCTGCTGGGTCGCGTCGATCTCATCTTTCAGCTGCTTGATCATGTCCTGATTCTGCTGTTTGGCCTGGGCCTTTTCCTCATCGGTAAGCGGCAATTCGGGGTCTTTGATGCGGCTGGCAAATCCGTCGGCCTTGGTGCGAGCTTCTTTCTCAGCCTTGAGCGCTTCGGCCTGCTTGTCGCGCGCTTCCTTGGCGGCAGTTCGTGCGGCCTCGGCGGCGGTTTTCTTTTCTTCGATATAGCCGGGGCGATCATCGGCGCTCACATCCGATGGCGGATTCTTGGCCAGCGTGTCGTTTTGCTTTGCCTCGGCGTCGGCTTTGTCGGCCTCTTCTTTGGCAGCCTTGGCCTCGTCGGCATGCTGCTTGGCTTCATCCAGCGCCGACTGCTGATCGTCCTTGGCTGACTTAATCGCGGCTTCGCGCTCGTCCTTGCTCATAACCCGGCGGCCATCTTTTGCCGCCTTCTCGTATTGAGCCAGCGATTGCTGCTTGGCCTTGAGCTCATCCTGATTTTTCTTGAAATTGGCATCCAACTGCGCCCTTCCCTCTTTGATCTGATCCTGCCAGATGGCGGCCGAATAGGCCGACGCGCTCTGACCGAGGAGCCACTGGTACTCCCCTTCCTGCAGGCCGTACTTGGCGAGGTTGGCCTTGGTGGTGGCGTTGAGTTGTGTCATGATTGCGATGGCGGCAGCGCCGGAGTTACCGCCCGCGGCCTTCTGGGCGGCGGCCATCGCCTGCATGTTGTCCCGGTAGCATTGAATGAACGACGTGAGCTGCTTTTCGGTATAGACGCCGTCCTTGGGCTCCGTCCAATCGGCGCCGCGGGCAACGCCCGACCAGACCAGTACGCACACCAACAGCGGCACAATTCGAGTTTGCATGAATCCTCCAGAATAATGTGACCGCTGATCCTGCCAAAGCGAGGCGGATATGTCGAGAGATTTTGCGATAGAACCGGCGCGGATCTTTGTAATGGCTAGCCAGCCTGATTGATCATGAACGTCGCCGAGTCTTCGAAAAACGCGCGGAGCAACTGAGTAACCGGCTCCTCAAATCCGGCCTCGGCGAGTGCTCGTTCCATCAACTGCATCCAGCGATCGCGGGCTCGTTGGTCAATGTGAAAGCGGGCATGGCGCATGCGCAGGCGCGGATGGCCGCGGCGTTGGGAATAGGTGTCGGGCCCGCCGAATCGCTGGATGAGGAATTCGCGCAAGCGTGTCTCAGCGCCGGCCAGATCGGGCGGATAGAGCGGGCCGAGGATGTCGTCGGCCGGCACCTGCTTGTAGAAGCCGGCGACCAGCCGGGTGAATCCGTCTTCGCCGATGAGGCTGTAGATGCGCGTATCCAGTAGGTCCATGATCGATCGTCAACTTATTTTGCGGGGGCTGTCGTGGGCTTGGCCGTCGGTTTGTCGGGCAATCCCACGATCGTGCGCAGCGGCTGGGTGGTTGCCTTGTCGCTGTAGGAGTTGGCCAGCGTGGTGGTTTTCCCGGAGACGCGCTCGCGCGAGAAGATGTGCATCGCCTCGCCCTTTTCATCCAGCAGCCGAACAACCGCCGTGTCGGCGTCGAAGTGCAAGTCGGCAAAGCCCAGGGTCGAGCGCGAGAACGGGCCGCGATTGTCGCGCAACATCTGGCGGCGTCCGCCGCCGCCCCCTCCGCTGACGACGAAGCTGAGCGGCCAATCGGGGATCTCCAGATGCTGCATCGTGTGATCGTGCCCGCAGAGATAGAAATCGACGTGATGCTTCTTAAACAGCTCGCCCCACTGCGTCTGCAGAACGCCATTGTCTCCATGCGCGCCGTTGCTGAAGATCGTGTGATGGGCGGCACAGATCAGCCACGGCGCATGCGGCTGCGCCAACTCATACTGAATCCACGCCAGCTCGGCGTTCCACTGGGCTTCGCTGAGCGCCTGGCGATTGCTGTCGAGCACGAGCATCGTCACCAGCGGCTTATCGGGCGGCAGTTCCACGCGGTAATAATTGCTCGGCAGCGTCCAGCGCGATTGCGGATGAAGGCGGCCATACGCCAATTCGTACGGGGCCTTCCCCTGCTCGTAATCGTGATTGCCCATCGCGATGTAGAAGAGGAATCGCATCGCCGAGGGGTCGTAGGCTTGCTCGAACAGTTTGTTGATCAGCGGATCGTTCGGGCCGCTAAGCGTCATGTTGAAGATGTCGCCGAGCATGACGATGCCGTTGAATGTGCGTGGCGTGTGCCGGCAATAGTCGTTCAACTCTTTGGTGATTTGCGCGCGCTCGGGGGTGTTGCCGGCCGGATCGCCCAAGGCCAAGAGATTGACGGCTTGCGGCTGATCGTCGGCGCGGAGTGTCGGCGCGAGCAACACCAGCAGCAGCGTGGGCATCAGCCGTTTTAGCATCAGGAATCTCCTTGCGATGGAAAAAGGCCCCGGCATGTGCCAGGGCCCTTCATTTGTTCGCTCGTGTTACGAGACCGTGCTGAGTAGTCACGTGCCTCCGGCAAACCTACGAAGCACGGCGGGCAGTGCCCGCCCTACGATTGAGCTGCGCGCGTAGGGTGAGCACTGCCCGCCGCATTTTCAGTGTTGTAGGGTGGGCGTACTCGCCCACCATGAGCGACGTGGTGGGCGAGTACGCCCACCCTACAGGAATTCGCGACATTTTCAGAGAAGGAACCTCAAAGCGAAGCATCTGGCCCGTTCACGCAATCCAGCCAGATGCTTCGGAGTACCTCAGCATGACAGTTCCTCGCAAAGTAATGCAATCAGCGCGGTGTCATCGCGCCGAGGCGGTCGCGCCTGCTGGTTTGGCGGCGAGGGCCTTTTCGATCTCGCCGGTTACCGATGCGTGGTCGGGCGTCGTCGGGCTGGCGTAGCGGGCGATGATGTTGCCGTTGCGGTCGACGATGAACTTGTTGAAGTTCCAACTGATGTCGCCTGCAAAATCGCCGGCGGTTTCCTTGCTCGTCAGGAACTTATACAGCGGCGCTTGCGGGCCTTCGCTGCCGTTCTTCACGCTGATCTTGGACATCAGCGGAAACTTCACCATGAACTTGCTGGAGCAGAACTCCAGAATTTGCTCGTTGGTGCCCGGCTCCTGCTTGCCGAAATTGTTGGCAGGGAAGCCAAGGATCACGAAGCCCTGGTCTTTGTACTTTTCGTACACCGCCTCCAGCGCCGTGTATTGCGGCGTAAAGCCGCACTGGCTGGCGACGTTAACGATCATCACGACCTTGCCCTTGTATTGCCGCAGGTCGGCGTCCTTGCCGTTGATGTCCTTGACGACAAAATCGAGCGGGCTGGCGGGTTGATTGTCTTTAGCCACGGCAGGCGCCTTGGTTGGTTCCTTGACGACATCCTTAGGCCCCGCGGCCAGGGCGACGCCGCCGACAATCATCATCGCGCCGGCACTCAACAACAACTTCGAAAAAGTCATACGATTCTCCATCAATGTGATCACTCAAATGGTTTTACTCGTGACGAATTCTATGCAAAGAGTCTGCAAAGATTGCGGTTAAACGATCCTTGCGGCTCTGATCGATCTACCGCGACGGAAGCGGGCGTGTTGTGGTGAATCCGAGGCACGCTTCGCTCTTGCTGAAGTCGGCCGAGTACGGCCGACGCTCGCGGCGTACCGCAACCCTTGGGCAGGATGCCCAAGCCACAAAAACAGAAGTCCGTGTATTTTGCGCCGGCGGCCCTAGAATCGGCTCATGCGGATTGGAATCTGTTCTTATAGCTTTCATCGACTGCTGGCCGCCGGGCAGATGGATATCTTTCGGTATATCGACACATGCAAGGAGTTGGGCTGCACACAGCTTGATCCGTGGAACGCGCATCTGGCTGAGCTGAAGGACGGGGCGGAGGTTTTGCACGCGGGCAAGAACCCGGGCCACTCGCAGCATCTGTCGGCGGTGGATGAAAATTACGTTGACAAAGTGCGCGCTGCCGCCGACGCGGCCCAGATGCCCTTTGGGACAATGGTGGTCGATGGCGCGCACATCTATGAACCAACCGCCGAGGCGCGCGACGCCAATCGGCAGCGCGCGTATCGCTGGCTTTCGGTAGGCGCGACGCTCGGAATGAAACAGATCCGCATCGACGCCGGCGGGCCGGAGCAAATGCCCGATGATGTCTTTCAGATCATCGTCGAAGGATATCGCGATTTGATCGACCGCGCGGGAAGAAGCGGGATTGAAATTCTCATCGAGAATCACTGGGGTCCATCGATCGTCCCGGAAAACATCGAGCGTCTGATGTCGGCAATTCCCGGGCTCGGCCTGCTGTTAGATACGCGAAGCTGGAAGCCGGGCCGCAGAGATGAAGGCCGCCGGCGCTGCGCGAGATTCGCGCGTGCGACGCACATCAAGACAATCAACTGGGACGCCGCCGGCAACGAGCCGAATGAGGAAATCGACGGGGCCGTCGCGGCACTGAAAGACGCGGGATACCACGGTGCGTGGGGCATCGAAAGCGTCCCCGCCGACGGCGATGAAATCGCCGGGGCTCGGCGAGCCGTCGCACTGCTGCGGCGGCTTGTGAATCAGCCTGAATGAATAGCCTGAACGCGGTCATGCAAGGGCGCTGCAATCGCGATGGAGCATGAGCGCATTCTCCCTCTCCCCTGTACTCAGGGGAGAGGGTTCTAAGGAGCCCGCGTCGTTCACCTGGGTCTTACGGGTGCCATGTCCCACGCTTGCGTGGGCATGTCTGTAAGCGGGATAGAGCCGTTCGCGATTGCACGACATGCCCACGCAAGCGTGGGACATGGCACCCAAATGAACAGATCAATTTGGATAGGTTATTTGTGCGCGGTGCCTAAGCGCGAATCCTGAGCAAAAAAAGGCAAAACCCTCCCCGAACTCGGGAAGGGTTTTGCGCTTGGGGATCGATTTTCTGATTGACCAACTATTTGGCCGGGGCCTCGGCGATTGAGGTGACCTGGATCGTGTCACCCTTCTCGGTGCCCTTCACGACAACCTTCGTGTGATCGTGGCTGGCGAAATAATCCTTGGCCAGCTTGTCTCCCTTTTCGTCGAACTTCCACATCTTCTTACCGGAGATCACCGCATAGCCCGACGCCGCGCAGCTCTCCTTGGTGGCGCAAGCCTTGGTGTGGCTTGAGGCCGCTTTTTCCGGGTCATCCTTGCTCATCTGCTTGGCGCCGCAAGCCTGGTCAATCAGGACGCCGGTGACGGATTCCTCTGCCGCCATCGAGAAGCGGCCTACGAATACAACAGCCGACATGGCGGCCGTCGCGATCAACAATCGTCGCATAAAACCTCCGCGGTTGGAAAAAGGTCCAGTCCCCCAATGAGTTCCCCGCCCATCGGATTTGGCGGGAATGCAGGGGATTCTAACTACCCGGATAAGTTTGCGGCAACCGCAAATCCGCGGAGTGGGCGCTGATTGGAACAAATGACGGTGTTTGTTCACCGAAATCGCCGTGATGCAGCAATGGTCCCGCGGGGGAGTGATGCGGGAAAAAACGCTTCAGCCGCAGGAAGTGCTTCTCGAACAGATGCCAACTCAGCCATGCGATTGCGTAAGAAATCAGGGCGGCGCAGCACATGACCAGCGTGTAGGAAAGCCATGCGGGGCTGAGCGCGGTGAGATGAGTTTTCTTGAGCATTTGCGCGATAACCATGTGGTAGACGTAGAGTGCGTAGCTGTATTTCCCAAACGACCGCAACACGCGCGAGGTCATCACTTTTGACCATGCACTATTTGCAGGGGCGGCAAGCGTGAGCACGATCATGGAGCCAAAGAAAAGCGCCAGCAGTGTAAAGCCGGTGACGGAGATACCGGTTTCGAGATAGTTGACATTGTGGGCGGCGTTGAAGATCAGGAGTATCGCGGCACCGGCGAGCGTCGCGACGATTTTCGCGGGCCTGATCAGCGCGGCAAGACCGTTGGGCCCGCGTGCCGCCAGCGCGATCCACCCGCCGATCGCCAGCGAATCCATCCGGCAAGGCGTCAGCACATACGATGCGAGCAGATTGTCCAGATGAACGCAGTAAGCGCGCGCGGCAACCGAAATGGCGCAGAGGACCATGCAGAGCCGCATTGCCTTTCTGCGGCTCAGGGCCAGCACGACCGCCGGCCAGATCATGTAGAAATGTTCTTCCACCGCCAGCGACCAGAGATGCCCGACATCAAAGCGGCCCCCGCGGAATGCTGACCAGACGCCGTCGTGGGCCAGCTTGAAATTGGTGCCATACCACCACAGCCAGCTTTGTGAGTCGAAGAGGCGGCGGACCGTTGTCGAATGCGAAAGCTGCAAGCCGACCGCCGAACCGATCGCGAGGAAGATCAGAGCTAAATAGTAGAGCGGAAAGATGCGCAGAATTCGTCGCGCGTAAAAGTTGCGAAAGTAGCGGGGATCGTTGCGGGCGTCGAAGAGGATGCCGGTGATGAGAAAGCCGGAAAGAACAAAGAACAAATCGACGCCGCACCACCCCAGTCCAAGGAAGCGGGTGTTGGCTCGAACAGCAAGCCAACCATGATCCAGGCCGGCGGTCGCCTGGCGAATGTACATATCGAAGTGATAGACCATCACCAGAAGGATGGCGATGCCGCGCACTCCGTCCAAGGCCGGTATGTGCCGGTGAAGATTCAGCGCAGCGTGAGCGCGCGTTTGGGGGCGTAATGGTCGGTTGGGAAACAGCACCCTAGCGGGTATATACCACGCCGCGCCCGGATCAGACGAGACTTATTATTTCCCGCGCGTATTCTTTATTGGACGCCCAAAAGGGTGGGCGCTGACTATTCCGAATATGCCGATGATGTTGAGGCCGCCATGTGCGTTGCGTCTTTGCTACTCGCTGATTATCGGACGGCGCGATTATGGCCGCTGTTATGATGGGCAAGCGGCGCAGCGTGGGTATAGTGAAGGTGTGAAATTATTGGTCTGGAGCAACCGCTTTTGACCGATGCATGAAAGCGCCGATCAACTATAATGCCGCTTTGCCGCTGAGGCTGGCCGCGAAACGCTCAAAGTCATGCACCATTACAAGCTTGTAGTCTATCTTGCGCTGTTCGGCTGGATACCGCTGGTGCTCTGCCTCTTTGCGGTTTTTCCCCCACGCAAGGCAATGCTCATCGGTTTTATTGGCGGGTGGATGTTTCTGCCGGTCGCAGTGCTGAAGTTCACGGCGATCCCCGCATACTCGAAACTGACCGCCGCCTCCTATGCCTGCGTGCTGGGAACGGTGATCTTTGCGCCCAGGCTGCTGCTGACGTTTCGCCCGCGCTGGTTTGACCTGCCGATGCTCGTCATGTGCATCTCGCCGTTCTTCACGTCTTTGAACAACGGCCTGGGTGCTTACGACGGCGGCTCGGCCGTCATCGAAAAAATCGCGCTTTGGGGGCTGCCCTATTTTCTGGGGCGGATCTACTTCCCGGACTGGGAAAGCCTCACCGACCTGGGTAAAGGGATTCTCATCGGCACGTTGATCTATTGCCCGCTCTGCTGGTTTGAGATGCGCTTTAGCCCGCAATTGCACCGGATGCTCTACGGGTTTTTCCAGAACGATTTCGTGCAGACCCTGCGCATGGGCGGATATCGCCCGATGGTATTTCTGGAACATGGCCTGGCCGTCGCCATGTGGATGAACGGCGGCGCGCTGATCGGCATCTGGATGTGGATGTCTGGATCGTTCAAGCGCCTCATCGGCGTGCCGATTTATGTAATCGTTCCGACGATCGTGCTGACGACGCTGGTCTGCCGCTCGTTGGCGGGGTTGCTTCTGTTGTTCGCGGGTATTGCCGCGATTCTTTCGATCCGGCTCTTTCGTAATCCGATTCCGCTGCTGGCACTTTTTCTGGTGGCGCCGACCTACATGTATGTGCGCACGTCGGGAATGGTGAGCGGGGATTGGGCGATTAATAAGGTCCTGGACACCTTTGGCCCCGAGCGCGCGCAATCCTTCGAGGTGCGAATCCGCGCTGAGAACTTGCTATCGGCCAGGGCGCTGGAGCAACCGTGGTTTGGGTGGGGACGATTCAACCGCAATCGGGTGGTGGATATTCACGGCAAGGACAGCGTGGTGACCGACGGTCTGTGGATCCTCACCTTCGGCACGTGCGGCGCGATTGGATTGATCGCGCTAACGGCAAGCGTCCTGCTGCCGACGTTCATCGTTTGGGCGCGCTGTCCGCTGAAGTATTGGAGTCATCCGGGCGTGGCGGCGACGTCGGCACTTGCGGTACTGCTCGTGCTCCACATGATCGATAACATCCTCAACGGCATGCTTGATCCGGTCTTCATCCTGGCGATGGGTGGATTGGCGGGCGTGGCGCCGTCGATCCGCCGGCAGGTTCGCCAACTCGCGAGCCGCCCTGCTCAACCGATCTGGCAGCCTGGCTCGGCGCCCGGCGCATTGCCGCAGCCCGCCGCCGCGCGGGCGGCAAGCGGATTCGCCTTCCCGCGCTGATTGCCCATGCGCTTGCTGATCGTCATCGTGAATTATCGGACGGCGTCGCTGGTGATCGACTGCCTGCGGTCGCTCGCCGATCAGATCGCCGTGTCCGGCGGCGCAAAGGTCGTCATCACCGACAATGCTTCGGGCGATGATTCGGTCCCGCGCCTGCGCGAGGCGATCGATGAAAATGGCTGGTCATCCTGGGCGAGCGTGCAGCCGCTGGATCACAACGGCGGTTTCGCTTTTGGTAATAATGCCGGGATTCGGCCGGCGCTGAAATCGGATGATCCGCCGCAATTCGTCCTGCTTCTGAATCCCGATACGGTCGTAAAACCGGGGGCAGTGGCGGCCTTGCTGCAGTTCATGGATGCGCATCCGCAAGTGGGAATCGCCGGGGCGCGGCTCGAGTTTCCGGATGGATCGCTGCAAGCGTCGGCCTGCCGATTTCAGGGAGTGTTGAGCGAACTTGAAAACGGCATGCGCCTTGGCCTGATGTCGCGATTGCTCCGAAAGCGGATCGTTGCACCGTCGCCGCCGGCTGACGCATCGCAAGTGGATTGGGTATCAGGCGCATGCCTGCTGGTGCGCCGCGAAGTGTTGGACCAAATCGGGCTGCTGGATGAAGAATTCTTCATGTACTATGAGGAAGTCGATTTCTGCCGGCGCGCGGCGGCTGCCGGCTGGCCATGCTGGTATGTGCCCGAAGCGCGCGTCGTGCATTTGGTCGGGCAAAGCTCGGGGCATTGGGATCCCAAACAGCCAAAGAAGCGGCGGCCGCAATATTGGTTCGCATCGCGACGGCGATATTTTCTCAAGCATCTTGGGCGGGCGCGGACATTTCTGGCGGATGTCGCCTGGGCGAGCGGATTTGCGAGCTATCGGCTTCGCCGTGCGATTCAGCGCAAGCCGGATGGGGATCCGGATCGGCTGTTGCAAGATTTCTTGCGATATAACTTTCTCAGCCGTGCAATGACTCCCTCCTCCGGTACTCCGGGGGAGGGCCGGGGTGGGGGTTGTGCACAACAAGCGCCGGTCGCGCGAACGGCCCCCACCCTAACCCTCCCCCGGGGTACCGGAGGAGGGGATAACGAGAATCCGTCCGATGCCCGCAGCATCGGCGTCGTCGTCATCGGCCGCAACGAAGGCGAACGCCTGCGGCGGTGTTTGACTTCCGTCGTCAGCGAGGATCGCCATGTTATCTACGTCGATTCCAACTCGACCGATGGCAGCCGCGACGTTGCGGCGTCGCTTGGCGCGACAGTCGTCGCGCTGGACATGTCGATCCCCTTCTCCGCCGCCCGTGCGCGAAATGCGGGTGTGGAGAAACTCCTGGAGATCGATCCGGATGCCGCCTACGTTCAATTTGTCGATGGGGATTGCGAGATGATCGACGGGTGGCTGGAGCGCGCGCGGTTGACGTTGAGCGACCACAGCGAGATTGCCGCCATTGCCGGCCGCTTGCGCGAACGATCGCCCGAGCAATCGATCTACAATCGCCTCGCGGACATCGAATGGGACACGCCAACCGGCGAAGTCAAAAGCTGCGGCGGGATCGCGATGATGCGTCTGTCGGCGTTCCGCGCGGCGGGCGGGTTTGATCCGACCGTCGTCGCCGGTGAGGAGCCGGAACTTTGCCAGCGCCTGCGGGATGCCGGCGCGGAAATTATGCGCTTGCCCGATCAGATGGCATGGCACGATTCAGCAATATTCCACTTTGGGCAATGGTGGAAACGCTCAACGCGCGGCGGATATGGCGCGATGGATGTCGCCGCCCGATTTGGCCGCGGACGCGATGGATTGTTTGTGCGCCAGGTTCGTAGCGCGCGGCTCTGGGGAATTGGCCCGCCGCTTCTGATTGTGATTGCCGCGATTGTCTTTGCTCTTTGGCCAGGCCGTTGGTGGAGTGCGACTGCGTTGATCATCGCGCTGATGATCGGGCCAATTCAGATCCTTCGAATGGCGCTGCGCGCCAGACGTCGGATGCGCACGACTTCTGATGCGCTCGCGTATGGCGCATTGATGCTCGTCGGAAAGTGGGCCAATCTTCTGGGCCAATATCGATATTTCCGCGACCGGGCCGCCGGTCGGCATGCGCGGCTCATTGAATACAAGAGCGCGCCCTCTTCTCCCTCCTCCGGTACTCCGGGGGAGGGCCGGGGTGGGGGCTGTGCAGGGGCGCCGCCTTTAGAGAATAACCCCCACCCTAACCCTCCCCCGGAGTACCGGGGGAGGGAACTAGACACGTCGAAGCTGTCGCCCATCGCCGGACAGGGAGGCCAATGACCGATCCGGATTGGCACGCCGATTTAGAGCGCTATCCGCCACGCCCGTTTCTGCGCGAGCAGTCGGTGTGGGCGGTGGCGGTCTATCGCTTCGGCCGGCGCAACGATCGCCGGCCGGCGGGCCTGGGCAAAAAACTGGGCGACCGCTTTTACTGGCTGGCTTACCGGTTCATCGAAACGCTCACCGGCATCAGCATTCCCAAGAGCGTGGAGGTCGGGCCCGGATTGCGGATTTATCATTTCGGAAACATCTTTGTTCATTCGGCAACGAAGATCGGCGCGCGATGCACCTTGCGGCAAGGCGTGACGATCGGCAATCGCCGCGAAGGCGGGCCCGCGCCGCTGATCGAAGATGATGTGGAATTCGGCGCCTACGCTCAGGTGCTCGGCGGGATCCGCATCGGCCGCGGCGCGAAGATCGGTGCGATGAGTGTCGTATTGACCGATGTGCCCGCCGGAGCCACGGCGGTGGGCGTGCCGGCGCGAATTGTGTTGCCCGTCGAGAGTAAGTCCGAATTTCGCGTAGCGGAAAAGGTCCCGTAGGGGCGAAACCCGGCGCGCCGGGACCTTCGGCCTTGTGTTCGCCCTCTTCGCTGCAGTCGGATGGACGAGCACAAGATTCGTCCCGCAAAACTTTTGCGAGAGTGTCCTAAAGTATTTCGCGCCCTGGGCCAATAACGATTAAAGCCGAAGCTGTTTTTCGCATGACCATGACCGCTCAAACTGATGTGTCGCCCGTGGCGCGGGAGCAGGCTGCTTCCGCCGGAGCGGCACGCGCGGTCAGGCTGAAGGCCGCCGTCGTCGGAACGGGGAAGATTTCTGAAGAGCATCTGAAGTATTTGCGAGCAGATGCGAACGTCGAGCTGGCGGCGGTGTGCGATTTATCGTCGGCGCTGGCGCAGTATGCCGTCGCGCGATTCGGTGCAAGTCAGGCATTTACGGATTGCGCCAAGATGCTCGCTGATGTGAAGCCGGATGTGCTGCACATTCTCACGCCGCCGCACACGCATTTCAAAATGGTTTCTGACGCGCTGAATGCGGGCGCCCATGTGATTGTCGAGAAGCCAGTCGCGCCGACGAATCGCGAATTCAACGAGTTGTGGAAGCTGGCGCAATCGAAGAAGCGGCTCATCGTCGAGGACCACAACTATCGCTTTAACGAGCCGGTCCTGAAAATTGAACAGCTGCTGCGCGAGGGCCAACTGGGGGAGGTGCGCGAGATAACGGTGCGAATGGCATTGCCGATCCGCAAGACGGGCGGCCGCTACGCGGATGAGAATTTGCCGCATCCGAGCCATCGCATGCCGGCGGGCGTGCTGCATGAATTCATCACGCATCTGTGCTATCTGGCGCTGCGATTTCTGCCGAGCGTCGATCGCGTGTCGGCGGCGTGGGCCAACGTGGGCGGCGGGACACTTTTCAAATATGACGACCTGGACGCGCTGGTGATCGGCGGCCCGGTTCATGCACGAATCCGATTCACCGCGGCGGCGGCGCCTGACACATTTTCGCTCACCGTGCGCGGCTCGCGCGGGTGGGCGCAGACGGATTTATTTCAGCCTTATCTGCGCCTCGTGCTGCCGCGCAAAGGCGGCGCGCAGCTTTCACCGCTGGTGAATCACATTGCCAACGGAATTGGATTGGCTTCGGCTGGCTTGCGAGGATTTACCAATAAGGTTTTGCAAAAGACGCCGTACGAGGGGCTCCAGACTTTTTTGCATCACACGTATCGGGCATTTCGCGAGCGGTCGCAGCCGCCGGTAACCTATGATGACATGGATCGGGCCAGCCGGCTGGTAGACATGCTGGTGGATGAAGCGAATCGGATTTGAGATTGTCATGAAGTTGCTTGTCACAGGAGCAGGGGGATTTCTCGGGCGATATGTCGTCGCCGAGGCGCTGCGCCGCGGGCATGCGGTGCGGGCGATGGTGCGCGGATCCAGCGAAGGACTCGCCGGACTGGATCATCCAGCGCTTGAGCTGGTGAAGGCGGATTTGCGCTCACGGCGCGGGTTGACGGATGCGGTGAGCGGCGTCGATGCCGTGCTGCATCTCGCCGCCGCCAAGAGCGGCGATTTGTATGCACAATATGCCGGGACCGTCGTCGCAACCGAGAATCTGATGGCGGCAATGACAGAAGCGAACGTTCGGCGGATCGTCCTGATCAGCTCATTTTCCGTCTACGATTATCTGAAGGCAAAATCGTTTTCCGTGCTCGATGAAAATTCGCCGATTGAGAAAGATGCCTTCGATCGCGATGAGTACGCGCACACGAAGCTCGTGCAGGAGCGGCTCGTGCGCGAGCACGCGTCCGCGGCCGGCTGGGGATTCACAATCCTGCGGCCGGGTGTGATTTATGGTCGCAACAATCTCTTCACCGCGCGAATCGGTGTGAACGCCGGCAGATTCTGGCTGCGGATTGCCGGCTTCGCGCGATTGCCATTGACGTATGTTGAGAACTGCGCCGAGGCAATCGTGCTGGCAGCGGAGCGCGACGCGGCGCTTGGGCAGACGCTCAACGTCGTCGATGATGACATGCCGACGCAGCGGAAATACGCAGCGATGGCCCGAGCGCGCCTTTCGCCAAAGCCGCTGATTGTTCCGATGCCGTTTGCGATCATCTGGTTTTTGGCGGGGATGGGTGTCGTCACCAATCGCCTGCTTTTCCGTGGGCGCGCAAAAATTCCCGGCATCTTCGTTCCAGCGCGGCTGGCGGCGCGATGCAAGCCTCTGCGATTCAGCAATCAGAAGATCAAACAAGTGCTCGGCTGGAAGAGCCGTTACGCGATGGGTGAGGCGCTGGATCGAAGCGTCAGCGACAAGCGGATCGAAGCCACGCCGCCAACCAAAGAGCGATCGCCCGCTCCCGCGGAGGTGGCGGCGTGAGCCTGCGGATCGCTTACATGACCGGCGAATATCCCCGCGCCACCGATACGTTCATTCAGCGCGAGGTCGCGGCGCTGCGGAATTCCGGCGTGTATGTTGAAACGTTCTCCGTCCGCAAACCACCCGAGAATGAAAACGTCGGCCCCGAGCAGGAGGCCGAGCGCAAGGGCACCCATTATCTGCTTCCCCCCTGCCCGTGGGCGCTGGCCAAATCCCACGCGCGCCTTTTCATGCGCTCACCCGGCCGCTATTTCCGCGCCCTTCGGCTTGCCCTTCGCGCCAGAGCACCCGGCATGAAGGCGCTCTTGATGCAATTGGCCTATTTCGCGGAGGCGGGCCTCGTCGCTGCCCGCATGCGCGATCACCAATTGATTCATCTGCATAATCATTTTTCGAATTCCAGTTGCTCGGTCGCGATGCTCGCTTCCGAACTCGGCGGCTTCACCTTCAGCTTCACGATGCACGGCCCGGCGGAATTCTTCGAACCCAAATACTGGCGGCTGGATGAGAAAATCAGCCGCGCGCTCTTCGTCTGCTGCATCAGCAACTTCTGCCGCAGCCAGGGAATGATCTTTTGCGCGCCGCAAAAATGGGAACGCCTGCACATTATTCACTGCGGCGTCGATCCTTCGCTCTTTGCCCGCGTGCGGCACGCAAACCAGGGGAAGCGACTGCTGTTTGTCGGACGACTTGCCGCCGTCAAAGGCCTGCCTGTTCTTTTCGAGGCTATCGCGCAGCTTCGCAACGATCGCCCCGATATCCTGCTCACCATCGCGGGCGACGGTCCCGATCGCGCATCGCTTGAAGCCACCGCGCGCTCACTGGGCATCGCGGAAAATCTACGATTCCTCGGATATCAATCGCAGACTCAGGTGCGCCAATTGCTCGCCGAGACCGACGTCTTCGTGATGAGCAGTTTTGCCGAGGGCGTGCCGGTGGTGTTGATGGAAGCGATGGCGGCGGGCGTGCCGGTAGTCGCCACGCGGATCGCCGGCGTTCCAGAGCTGGTCGAAGACGGCGTCAGCGGTTTCCTGGTCCCGCCCGGCGATGCGCAGAGCCTGGCCGAGCGCATCAGCGCGCTACTTGAAGACGATCATCTGCGAAATCGCTTCGGCAAAGCAGGCCGCGCGGAAGTGGAAGCGGAATTCAATATCGATTTGGAAGCGCGCCGGCTGTGCCGAATTCTCACCGGCGCGCTGGAAGGCCGGGTCGAACCCGTCCGGCCGGAATTGGAAGAATTGCCGAAAACTCCGGAAGTGGCGCCCGTCGCTCCGCCGATCAGCGCCGTGGCGTAGTGCCGGCGCGAGCGTTGCTGGCTCGTGATGCGAATGGGAAATGACTATTCACAATTTTCGATAACCGTCATGCTGAGGTACTCCGAAGCATGACATTTCTCTCGTGGCAACAATTGGGCAAAGATCGCAAAACGATTCAGCGGACCGGTGACAATGGACCGTGCAGAATTGCAGCAACCCGTGACTGAGCCGAGACGATATCTTCTGGTCACTCCCTGCCGCGATGAGGCGAAGTTCGCTCGCCGCACGCTCGACTGCATCGCCGCACAGACGATCAAGCCGGCGCTTTGGATCGTTGTCGATGATGGGTCAACCGATCAGACGCCGCAGATTCTTGCCGAATGCGCGGCCAAACTCCCCTTTCTAAAAATCATCCGCCGCGAGAATCGCGGCTATCGCAAACTGGGCGGCGGTGTGATCGATGCCTTTTACGCCGGCTACGACACGATCAATCCGAACGACTTTGATTACGTCTGCAAGCTCGATCTGGATCTGGATCTTCCGCCGGCATATTTCCAGAAGCTGATGGAGCGGATGGAGACCAATCCGCGCATTGGAACATTCAGCGGCAAGCCCTACTTCCGCGATGGGGCCGGCCGGATGATTTCTGAAACTTGCGGCGACGAAAACTCGGTCGGCATGGTGAAGTTTTATCGGACGCAATGCTTCACCGAAATCGGCGGCTTTGTGCGCGAGCTGATGTGGGATGGGATTGATTGCCATCGTTGTCGCATGCTCGGATGGATTGCATTAAGTGCGGATGATCCGGAGATTCGCTTCGAGCATCTGCGGCCGATGGGAACCAGCCACAAGAACTGGTGGACCGGCCGCGTGCGGCATGGCATCGGTCAATTCTATATGGGGACGGGTGTGAGCTACGTATTTGCAAGCGCGCTGTTTCGCCTGCCGCGCCCGCCGCTGGTTATCGGAAGTGCCGCGATGCTGTGGGGATATTTCAAGAGCAAGTTCAGCGGCAAAGAGCGCTATGGAGATGATGCGTTTCGGCGCTTTTTAAGATCATATCAATGGCAGTGTTTGATTCGCGGAAAGCAGCGTGCGACAGATGAACTCAACAATTCCCAGCACGAAATTTGGTCGGCGACGCATGCACCGAACGCTGCGGAGATGCCCCATCCAGCCAAAATGACGGTGCCGCAATAATCGCGGCACGATTCCGCAACGGAGATAAACACTGTTCAACAATGCCTTTATGGAGGGTCCGCGCGCTGTTACGACCAATAATGTTGGCGGCATGGGTAGAAAATCCGTTCAATTATTACAGTTGCTAATTTAACGAATAGGAGTGATATTTCCTTTGATCATTCAGTGGGTTTTAGCGGGTGAAGGCGCTCGGGCACTCGCTGATCAAGTTCTTTGCCGAGCCTGAAGAATTCAGTCGTGTGAATCGTCCATGACGCGACGATAAAGGATATGTCGCTGCGCGCTTGCGTGGCGGCGTCGCCTGATTTGTTGCGTATGGGCGGAGATATGTATGCACGCACCGTTTCGCGAGCCAACCTGGGAAAGTGCTGACGCCGCCGTGCCTCGTCGCCGGGGCAGTTGGTTGCGCGGAGGGCGCCGTCGGGTGACCGCGCCCGGCCCCTCTCCCGCGCTGATGCGCCTGCCGGCAGTTGATCTGCTGGGCGTGAAGGTTCACGCGATCACCGAAGCCGATTGCGTCACCCGCATCATCGATGAATTGAACGCCAATCGCGGCGGCATCGTTGTCACTCCCAATCTTGACCACCTGCGGCGATATCTGAGTGACGTGAATTTCGGCGCGCTGGTTGCCGAGGCGGATCTTGTCGTCGCCGACGGCATGCCGCTGGTCTGGGCCAGCCGCTTGCAGGGAACTCCCCTTCCCGAGCGCGTCGCCGGCTCGAATCTGATCTCCAGCTTGTCCGCCAGCGCCGCGACCACCGGAAAATCGGTTTTTCTTCTCGGCGGCTCGCCCGGTTCCGCCGAAGGCGCCGCGCGAGTGCTGCAAACGAGATATCCGGCGCTCAAGGTGGTCGGGTACTATTTCCCGCCGGTTGGTTTCGAGCACGATTCGAAGGAAATTGCCACAATCATCGAAGTGCTCTCGGCAGCCAAGCCGGACATCGTCTACGTCGCGCTGGGCTCGCCCAAGCAAGAGCGGCTGATCGCGAAGGTTCGCAATATTTTGCCGAACGCGTGGTGGCTGGGCGTGGGAAACAGCTTCAGCTTTCTGTGCGGCGACGTCCGCCGCGCCCCGCTCTGGATGCAGAAGATCGGCCTGGAGTGGGTGCATCGGCTGATGCAGGAACCGCGGCGGCTTTTCCGGCGATACATCGTCGTCGGGATTCCATTCGCCAGCCGGCTGCTCAGCCGCTCGTTGGCCAGAGGCGTGGCGAATCGATTCGCGCCGCGGCCAGTTGCGTCGGTCGCCGAAAATAACGCAACCACAAAGACACCCGCGCAGCCGCTGCCGGTTGTTGATGTCGCACCGCTCGTCACAACAGCCGTTGCTTCGCTCGAGCCGCAGGTGATTCGCGGCGTTTGGAACAGCTCCTCCGACGTCGATCGCGCCGATGAGGCAGCGCCCTTCTCGAAGCTGCGGTCGATGGTTTTGCTGGGCGGCTCGGTACGGGCCAACGCATTGGTCGATGCCACCGGAAGATCCGTTCTCGATCTGCCTCTGGATGAAAACGGATCGGTGTTGAATTTCTGGCTGCGGCAGGCGGTTGAAGTCGCCCGCTCGATCCATCTGGAAAAACTGCCGGTCCGCGTGATGGTGGATCAGCATTCGCCGGAGCCGGCCAGCGCCGACCCGGCTTATTTGGGCACGTTTCGCGTCGAGCGCGATCTTTCCGAATATCGTGGTACCGGCGGCGTGCTTCACGATCTGGGCCGCGATTATCAGGATGATGATCTGATCCTCGTCGCCAATGCCGCTCAGATTCTGCTCGATCCGCTGCCGGTGATATTGGCGGCCCTGCGCCGCAAGCGCGCGGATGTGGCGGTCATCTCGCACGAAGACGGCACCCCGAGCGGCATGATGCTGCTGACCTGCAAGGTTTTGCGCATGCTGCCCGTCGAAGGCTTCTTTGACATGAAGGAGCAGGGCCTGCCGCTGATTGCATCGAAGTATGATGTGCGTGCGATTCGCCGCCGCCGGCCGACCGGACTGCCGATCCGCAATCTCGAAGGGTATATCCAGGGCCTGCATTACTATCACCGGCGCCGATCGGGTGCCGTTGCGACGATTGATCCGCTTGCCGAAGATTGGGGACCCTCATTCTCCTTGATTGAACCTGGTGCCAGCGTCGCCGATACGGCGCGGGTGCATGATTCGGTTGTGCTCGCTGGCGCCCGCGTTGAAGCCGGCGCGGTACTGGTGCGTGCGCTCATTGGCCCCGGCGCCGTGGTCCGCCGCGATCAAACTGCTGTGGATCAGATCGTCGCCCTCCATCGCGAGCCACGCAAACGCTTCCGAACGTCCGCTGACGACGCGGCAGTTGCGCGGTAAAATTCTCGCGCCCGGGTCGACCGGCACAAATCAAACTATTGTGAACGAACTTCTACCGACGCCACTTTCGAGCCTTCCCGGCATCAGCAAGCCGCGCGGCGGCTGGACCGCGCTGCTCCGCCCCGCGCGCACCGATCGCTGGACGCGCTGGCATGCTGTGGCCGCGTGTGTCATGGCGCTGCTGGGCGTTGTGGCGACGCTGGATGCCTGGCGCGACATGTACAACTGGGCGCGCCTCGACGAGGAATACAGCCATATCTTCCTCGTTCCCATGATCGCGGTCTGCATGATCTGGGTCCGCCGCCATCGCTTCCGCCATTGCAAACCGACGGGTACTCCGCTGGGCTTGGTCCTGGCGGTGATTGGGTGGATCGCCCACGAATACGGCTACTATCACGGCATTCAATCCCTCTGGCACGGCGGCGCTATTCTGCTGGTGGTCGGTTGCGCGATGTCGATCCTCGGCAAGCACATGCTCTTCCGGTTTTTCCCGGCGGTTGCGTTGCTGGTGTTTATGATTCCGGTGCCCGGGATGCTTCGCCAGAAGATCGCCCTGCCGCTGGAAAACTGGACGGCGCAGATCTCGCA